>JAEEHY010000328.1 GCA_016281085.1 Lachnospiraceae bacterium | reverse complement strand
TAAGCTAAGACTCCTTAACGAAATATCGGACAGAGAGATACGATGCTTCAACAGAGGTTCGCGCACCTGTACCTTTCACACGAAGGAGGGACTGTGTTCGCTACAGCAAAGATCCGGACATGATTTTATCCCGGAAGCCTGCCGCATGTTTCCGCGCTTCTACAGAAATTACGGACCATTTGAAGAGCACTACCTTGATCTGTCCTGTATAGGTGCGGCTTCACTGTTTCTAAAGCATTCCCATGAGCTGACGCTTACCAAAACAACCGGAAGTCCCCTGAGTGAAATGTGTACCACGAATGATGATACCGGACTCCTGAACGAACTTACCGGACTGAGGAATGCCGCCATTGAACAGCTGGCTGCCGTGACCTCCTTCGATAAACTTGAGGTTACGATCGGATTTATTTATGAACAGTCGGTACAGCTGCAGGAAACCTTTCTTAATACGGGGCGACAAATACAAAAGCGCAGGAAACTGTTTCCACCTGCTTCAGACTTTTTGTCCGACATTATGTCAACCTCTTTTTACAATATACATTTAAAACAGACAAATCCCTCGTTATTTGCTCTGTGCAGATTGTATCTTAATACCTTTAAACCAATCATGGCATCGAATGATGAATGGAATAAAATGTTGGGAAACTTCACGGAAAAACATCCGGACTCCGCTCATTACTTTGCGGCTTATATGTCCTATTATCTGTACTTATATTTCCTTCGAAGCTATGAGGATTACAGCTTCATCAAGAATGCAACCATAGGCATAATACATTTGAACATGCTCTTCATGTTTTCGGTACTATACGAAAGGAAGCATGGCAGCTTTACCGCAGATGATATGTCAAATATCATCGCAGTTTACAATCGCCGTGCCTATTTCAACGAAGAAATAGTAAACGAAATGTACAGCTGCATGCTTCCCGAATAGTGTCAATATAAACTGTTATCAGATCACAAGTGTTTTAACCCGCGGGAGAAGCTCATCTATCTTTTCCATATATATCTTACGCAGCTTCATATTCTCCCCGCTTAAATCCTTGCCGCCTTTATAAATCCTTCTTATAAGCCTTGCATACGTAAGCAGAGCTATCTTGTCCTCTGCCTCCCTGAGCTTATCCGGATCGTCCGTTCCGATATATTTCTTAAGGAAAACATCCCACACTTTTCCCGCAGTATCGTAATCTATGCCCAGGAACCTCTTAACAGCTTCATGATCGACAAGGCTGAAGCCCCGATAACACATATACACTCCGCACAGCTCAAAAACAGGCTGGCCGTAGGAAACACGGTCCATATCGATCAGTATGGGCTCACCCTGCTGCAGCATGACATTGTTGGAATGGAAATCTCCATGGATCATCGTATGTCTCTCCGGCATGCTATCTATCATATCGGAGATTACACGTGCCTTTAATTCATCCACGTTGGCTATTCCACCATTTATCCAGGCATGGCCTTCGATCCTGAAATCAGGGAAATCAAACCTCGATACATTGGTGTCATGTATGTCTTTTAAAAGATCAACCATAATACCAACATAATAGTCGAGCTTATCCGGTTCATTTATTATCGCCTGCGTTACCGTCTGGGCATCTATCAGTTCAAAATACGACCCGTAATCGTCTCCAACCATGACCGTTCCGAAAGATATGGCCGTAGGTATACCTGCAACCAGTGCCTTCTTGGCAAGTGAAGTCTCCTTCTCTATATCCTCTATTGTGGAATTGAAGTACACCTTGATTATACTGTCGGCATTATAACGGTAAACAGCTCCCTTGGCTCCCCTTCCTATGACCTCGCAGCCCTCGACCGAATACTTCTTGGGTATACGCCTTATGTTCAGAATGTCCGAAAAACCCGTAACATCAAATATCCCGTACAACTCATCATTAACATTCTGGATCAATAAGCTCCGGTATTTCTTGCCGGCCTTCAGAAGAACCCGAAGACCGCTGCTGCTTATATAACTCATTTCTCCGGCATCAAGCACCAGATCCACACCGAATTCACCGCCTGTTGCTTCATGTATCCTGTTCTCAACCTCAGCCGAATTGTCGGTTGTCATCCTGTCCGGAAGCTTAAATGTGATAGTATCCTGATTCATATTCTACCCTTTCTTTACATGTTATTGTGCTGTGTCAGTTTCTGATCCTTGTCCTTGCAACCCTGTATGCTATATTCTGCCACATATGGGCAAACATTCCCCAATCCCTCTGCAGTGACTGAGGAAGTGAAGGTATGCGGTCATACAGTATCTGATCGTATGACAGTTCGTTGCCCTTCAGATCAAGGATCTCAATAGCATAGGCACTGTTGTTACCTTCCTTCAGACCCCTGACATTAGTCACAACTCCGTCAAAGGATGCTTCGTAATCGCCCGTATCAATATTAACGGTAACCTTTGTTCCCAATCCCAGGTCCTCGCATTCATCAAGGAATACGGTAACGTTATGATCGGTCAACCTGGTGGTCACACCGTAGAATACCCTGCTTTCATCTTCTCTGTCTTTAACTGTCACAGGCTCCGCATCTATAACAACGATGCTGTCGGCTTCAGAGTCTCTTCCGTCAACAAGGAACAGCGCCATAACAACATAATATGTATTCCTGATTATCCAGAACAGCAGAATGGCAAGACCGATGATCTGCATCTTATTTATCAGTGTAAATACTCTTACAATACCGATAATGGACAAAAGAAGAATTACCGCAAACGGGATCATATGCTTTATATCCGTCTGTTTTTTACCCGGTCTTCCCGATTTATCGGTAACCTTAAATTTCGAAAGTGTTATGCCGACACCTTCTTTTATGATCGGGATTATCATAAAAGGAAATACTCCCGTTTCATAGATACCGCTCCACTTAAGCGATACCGAATTGTTCGAGAACAGTCTCAGACAGACATCCTGCATTATATACATCGGAAGCCAGAATACAACCAGTTCCAGCCAGTTACATTTAAGGACCGGGATGGCAAATACGGCAAACAGCAGCGGCGCCATAATATATACAAGGCTCTTGAGTGACGAATACCAGTATGATACCGAGCTTAAGTAACTCAGCTTCTGCTTCATCGTCATACCGGTCGACTTAAATATCTTAAGCTGTCTTGCTGTGGCAATAACTCCTCGTCCCCACCTGATCCTCTGCTTGATATGTTCGTTGTATGTATGAGGTGCCTGGCCGTTTGCCAGAGGCTCACCTGTTGCAAGACTTATATATCCCTTCTCTTCAAGAAGGAAGCCGGTTGCGAAATCCTCCGTGATCGAACCTGTATAGAACCCTCCTATGTCTTCCAGGGCTTTTCTTGACAAAACGGTATTG
>JAEEHY010000327.1 GCA_016281085.1 Lachnospiraceae bacterium | reverse complement strand
TCGTATGATCTGGGGCTTCCGGAAGCATACAGGCATACTATATCACAGTATGGATTGAATTAAGGATGTTCCATGACATAGATCACAAACCTGTTAAGAAGTATTTGATGACCTTACCCTGTTCGAATTTAAAAGCTTACGGACTGATCACCTGTACTATGAGATTGTTCTCTGAGGGCGTGAAGAGGATGGAATGATGATATAAACAGAAAGACTTGATGCGAGAGGAAATAAACCGGGATTGAATGCACAGTCAGAAAAGGGATCGGATTACCGGTCTCTTTTTTTGTTTCTTATGATAAAACTTGAAGAGAGTCTCAGAATCATGCTTTTTTGGAATAAAAGGGTATGATATAATCTGATACATGCAGGCTGTATGTAAACCTGACATAAAAACAGAAAGGAGAAATGCATGAAGGCTCTTTTTATCGGTGGTACGGGAACAATAAGTATGGGCATAGTCAACAGATTGTCCGAAGATCCGTTATGGGAAGTATATCTTTTAAACAGGGGAAACAGAAAAGACAGCGTTCCCGGAAATGTGCATCAGATAGTAGCAGATATTAATAATGAGGAAGAGGTTTGCAGGAAGACAGAAGGCATGAAGTTTGATGTCGTGAGCGATTTTATTGCTTTTGATGTGAATGCCGTTGAAAGAGATTACAGACTGTTTAAGGATAAAACCAACCAGTACATCTTTATAAGCTCGGCTTCCGCATATAATAAACCGACAGCAGGCTATGTTATTACGGAGGGTACGACTCTTGCCAATCCTTTCTGGGAATATTCCGGAAACAAGATCGCGTGTGAAGAGTACCTGTTGGATAAATACAGGAAAGAGGGATTTCCGGTAACGATAGTAAGGCCTTCACATACCTATGATGAAAGAAATATCCCGCTGGGGGTTCATGGAAATAAAGGCTTCTATCAGGTAATTAAGCGCATGCAGCAGGGAAAACCGGTTATAATCCAGGGTGATGGCTCATCGCTTTGGACGCTTACCTTTAACCGGGATTTTGCTATCGGGTTTACGGGACTTATGGGTAACCGGCATGCGATCGGTGAAGCCTTCCAGATCACGGGTGATGAAACGCTTACATGGGATCAGATATATCAGACTATAGCCGATGCGTTGGGTGTTAAGCTTAATGCTTATCACGTGTCATCTGATTTTTTAAGTGAGACAGGAAAATCATACGGATACGATTTTACCGGAAGTCTTATCGGGGATAAATCGGTTTCGGTTGTATTTGATAACCGGAAACTGAAGAGGCTGGTTCCTCAGATGACAACAAATATACCTTTTCACAAAGGGGTGCGCATAGCGCTCGATCATGTCCTGTCTCATACGGATGATTATGAGGAGGATCCGGAATTCGACCGGTTCTGTGATACGGTCATAAACGCCATTGAAAAAGCCAAGCAGGAAGTTATTTCCGGCAGATGACCTTGATAAGGCAATAGGAGGGAAATGATAATAAAGAAGTAAGAAGGACTGAGTTATGCCATACAAATACGAGACCCATCTGCATACAAGCACTTCCTCGGCATGTGGTAAGTCCAGGGGATACGAGTATCTGGACAGGTATAAGGAGTTAGGATACGATGGTATATTTGTTACGGATCATTTCTACCTTGGAAATACGAAAATCCCCCGGTCTCTTCCGTGGAATGAATGGGTAGATGAATACAGCAGAAGCTATTACGAAACAAAAGAGGCAGGTATCGGAAAAGGAATACAGATATTCTTCGGATGGGAAAGCACATATGGTACCGGAGAGGACTTCCTTATATATGGTCCGGGTCCGGAATGGCTGAAAAAACATCCGGAAATAATCAGGCTGTCCCAGGAGCAGCAATATGAACTCATACACTCAGAAGGTGGTCTTGTGGTTCAGGCTCATCCGTTCAGAGAGAGGGGATATATGGATGAGATAAGACTTCATCCCCATCATTGTGACGCATGGGAAGTCGCTAACAGTGGAAATGAGCCGTATATGGATCTGAGGGCATACGAATATGCAAAAGAACACAATATGAGAATGACCTGCGGCTCAGATATTCATTCGGTCGATCATGCGAACGGGGAAGAAGTTTTTCCCATGCTGACCGATGAACGTCTTACTTCGGAAATGGATTATGTACGCACGATAATGTCAGGTACGGGCTTTAGGACCGGTTTCCCGGAAGAACGTCTTGAATGCAGTCTCCGTGAGCCGGATCTGCCTGTGATATGGTGCTGCTGACACTTGAAGGATCGTTACAGGGAATTTAAAGGACAAAGGATAAATTGTTATGATTAAAGGAGGTTTCTTATGGCAAAAACATTAAAGGATGTACAGAAGCTGATCAAGGATGAAGGGATCAGAATGGTGGACTTCAAGCTTACCGATATTGACGGAAGATGGCGCCACCTGAGTATTCCGTCCGAAAGACTGACGGAAAGTACCATGGAGCACGGAATCGGTTTTGACGGATCCAATTATGGATATGCTCCGGTTGAAAACAGCGATATGGTTTTCATACCAGTGCCGGAATCGGCTGTTATAGACCGTTACGCCGAAGTACCGACACTGTCCATGATCGGTGATGTGCGGGTGATCGATCTTCCGAATAACAGACCCTTTGACCAGTATCCGAGAAATGTGGCCATACGTGCGCTGGAATACATGGAAGAGCTTGGGGTGGCCGACAGAATGGTGATCGGACCGGAGTATGAATTCTATATCTTTGACAGCGTTCAGTACAGTACCGATTATTATAATATGTTTACCGAGATATATACGCCTCAGGCCGGATTCGCTTCAGGCTATGAAGAAAATAATAACGGTTATCAGCTTAAGCCCGGAGCGGGATATCATAATTCGCTTCCGACAGATATAAGGAACGATCTGAGGTCACGTATGTGTCTTGCCATGAGTGAATGGGGTATAGATGTTAAATATCATCATCCGGAGGTCGGCGGCAGCGGACAGATGGAGATAGAGGTAGAACTGGGAGATATGCTTAAGCTTGCCGATGATACGATGTCGGCAAAATACGTGATCAAGAATGAAGCAGTAATGGATGGCTGTACCGCCACATTCATGCCTAAGCCTCTTGCAGGAGAAGCAGGGAACGGAATGCATGTGCACATGCTTCTGTTCAAGGATGGCAAACCGGTATTTTATGATGCGGACGGATATGCGCAGCTCAGTAAGGAGGCACACTGGTTCATGGGCGGACTGCTCTCCCATGCCCGTTCCTTATGTGCAATAACAAATCCCTCCACCAATTCTTATAAAAGGCTGGTTCCCGGTTTTGAAGCACCGGTCACCATCGGATATGCAATGTCAAACCGCAGTGCGGTTATCCGTATTCCCGCTTATGCCAAGACTCCTGAGACGAAGCGTTTCGAACTAAGGAATCCGGATGCGACCTGCAATCCTTATTATGCATATGCTGCTATCCTGATGGCCGGGCTTGACGGTATAAAGAATAAGACCGATCCCCATGAAGCAGGCTGGGGACCGTATGATTTCAATCTTTATGAGCTGACGGATGAGGAGAAAGCGAAGCTGTCCGGGCTTCCGACATCGCTGGATGAAGCCCTTGATGCTCTTTTGGCAGATCACGATTACCTGACGGCGGGAGGAGTGTTCCCCGAGAGACTGCTGACCCAGCTTGTGGGAAGATGCAGAAAGGCAAGTGACAGGATTTCAAGACTGCCGCATCCTGCGGAGTTCGCAGAATATTACGATCTGTGAATCCAAAACAGCGAAAAGACGGGTATTTTGAGACTGTTGTGAATAGTGACAAAATGCCCTCATACGTGAAGCAAATCTCTGTACAAAACGTTCAGGCTGCGATATAATTAATAAATCAGAATGAAATAAGGAGGTCTACCACATGATTTATTCAACAGAAGTAAAAGCAATGTGTCAGGTACATCAAGGCGCTCATCATGGTGCGGCACCCATACCGGAAGAAGCAAAATGGGTCAAGGCAAAAGGAGTTAAGGACATATCCGGATATACACATGGTATCGGATGGTGTGCTCCTCAGCAGGGCTGCTGCAAGCTGTCTCTTAATGTTAAGGACG
>JAEEHY010000326.1 GCA_016281085.1 Lachnospiraceae bacterium | reverse complement strand
GGGGATTCCTTATTATGCCTTAGCGGCGAGCGTATTCAGAAGAAATCCGACAGGATTTCTTACCGAATAATAAGATAGAGTAATAACTATAGGTCAAAGACCTGATAAGAAGAAAAAGGAGAAATTGAGATGGGAATCAAAACATACAACCCATATACACCTTCCAGAAGGCAGATGACGGGTTCTGATTTTTCGGAGATCACAAAGACTACTCCCGAGAAGTCACTCACCTATTCACTTAAGAAGAATGCCGGACGTAACAACCAGGGTAAGATCACGGTAAGACATCACGGCGGCGGCTCAAGAAGGAAGTACAGGATAATTGATTTTAAGAGAAATAAGGATGGTATTCCTGCAAATGTAATGGCAATCGAGTACGATCCGAACAGAACAGCCAATATAGCACTTATCTGCTATGCAGACGGCGAGAAGGCATACATACTTGCACCTGAAGGACTTAAGGTTGGCATGAAGGTCATGAACGGACCCGAGGCCGAAGTAAGGATCGGCAACTGCCTTCCTCTTTCGGAGATACCTGTAGGTACACTTGTACATAACGTAGAGCTGTATCCCGGAAAGGGCGGCCAGATGGTCCGCAGCGCAGGAAACAGCGCACAGCTTATGGCTAAGGAAGGTAAGTATGCAACACTTCGTCTTCCTTCGGGCGAGATGAGGATGGTTCCGTTGAATGCACGCGCTACCATCGGAGTTATCGGAAACGGCGACCATAACCTTATAAACATAGGTAAGGCAGGACGTAAGCGTCACATGGGAATCAGGCCTACAGTCCGCGGTTCGGTTATGAACCCCAACGACCATCCGCATGGTGGTGGTGAAGGAAGAACCTCGATCGGACGTCCGGGTCCCTGTACTCCTTGGGGTAAGCCTGCACTGGGTCTTAAGACAAGGAAGAAGAACAAGAAGTCCAATAAGTTGATTGTAAGACGCAGAGACGGCAGAACCATCAAGTAAAGGAAGGAGTAGGAGGATAATAAAATGGCTAGATCACTTAAGAAAGGCCCGTTCGCAGACGAGAGCTTATTAAAGAAGATAGATGCAATGAACGCTGCCAATGATAAGCAGGTTGTAAAGACCTGGTCACGTCGTTCCACAATCTTTCCTTCATTTGTAGGACATACGATTGCGGTTCATGACGGAAGGAAGCATGTTCCGGTTTATGTGACTGAGGATATGGTTGGACACAAGCTTGGCGAGTTCGTGGCAACAAGAACCTACAGAGGTCACGGAAAAGACGAGAAGAAGAGTAAAGTAAAGTAATAAGATAGTTTGGAAGGAGGTTTCATCCATGGCAAAAGGACATAGATCCCAGATAAAGAGAGAGAGAAATGCGATCAAGGATACAAGACCCTCAGCTAAGCTGTCTTACGCAAGGGTATCAGTACAGAAGGCGTGTTTCGTATTGGATGCTATCAGGGGAAAGGATGTGCAGACGGCACTTGGTATCCTTACATACAATCCCAGATATGCATCAAGCATTATTAAGAAGTTACTTGAGTCAGCAATTGCAAATGCCGAGAATAACAACGGCATGAATGCAGATAATCTTTATGTGGCTGAGTGCTACGCAAACAAGGGTCCCACAATGAAGCGTATCAGACCCAGAGCGCAGGGCAGGGCATACAGGATCGAGAAGAGAATGAGCCACATCACAGTAGTTTTGGACGAAAGGTAAGGAGGACGTAAATGGGACAGAAAGTTAATCCTCACGGCTTAAGGGTCGGTGTTATTAAGGATTGGGATTCTAAATGGTATGCTGATAAAGATTTTGCTGACTTTCTTGTAGAAGATTACAATATCAGGACATACCTTAAGAAAAAGCTTAACAACGCAGGTGTTTCAAAGATAGAGATCGAGAGAGCATCTGACAAGGTTAAGGTTGTGATCTATACAGCCAAGCCCGGTGTTATCATCGGAAAGGGCGGTCAGGAGATCGAAGTTACAAAGAAGGAGCTTAAGAAGTTCACAAACAAGAAGCTTATTGTCGATATCAAAGAGATCAAGAGACCTGATAAGGATGCTCAGCTCGTAGCGGAGAATATCGCACAGCAGCTTGAGAACCGTATAACCTTCAGAAAGGCTATGAAGAGTGCTATGTCCAGGTCATTAAAGGCCGGCACACTTGGTATCAAGACAGCAGTCTCAGGTCGTCTCGGCGGTGCTGATATGGCTCGTACCGAAAGCTACAGCGAGGGTACCATTCCTCTTCAGACAATGAGAGCAGACATTGATTATGGATTTGCAGAGGCAGATACCACCTACGGAAAGATCGGTGTTAAGGTATGGATCTACAAGGGTGAAGTACTTCCCACTAAGGCAAAGGAAGGGAGCGATAAATAATGTTAATGCCAAAAAGAGTTAAACGTCGTAAGCAGTTCCGCGGTACTATGAGAGGCAAGGCTCTTCGCGGTAACACATTATCCTACGGTGAGTATGGTATTATAGCAACGGAACCATGCTGGATAAAGAGTAACCAGATCGAGGCAGCCCGTATTGCCATGACCCGTTATATTAAGCGTGGTGGTAAGGTTTGGATCAAGATATTCCCGGACAAACCCGTAACGGCTAAGCCTGCTGAAACCCGTATGGGTTCAGGTAAGGGCGCGTTGGAGTATTGGGTAGCAGTTGTTAAGCCCGGACGTGTAATGTTCGAGATCGCCGGTGTACCGGAGGAGACAGCAAGAGAAGCATTACGTCTGGCTACGCACAAGCTTCCCTGCAAGTGCAAGATTGTTTCTAAGGCAGACTTGGAAGGCGGTGTAGC
>JAEEHY010000325.1 GCA_016281085.1 Lachnospiraceae bacterium | reverse complement strand
CTCCAGAAGCATCGCCGTCAGTGCTATCATAGCTACTGTCGATTTTAATACCTTTCTTCTCTTCATCTTTCTCTCCTTAAAAGCCGTTAACAACTACATTAGTGCATCCGTGCACTAAAAAGGGGCATAATTCCCCCCTTAAACAATAAGACTTTTTACCGACGTTATTTGGTTCAGTTATACAAGCCTTAATTATACACACAAGAATATTTCGGCAGTTTTGCCAAAAAACTTAAGTCATTTTTAGTGACAAATGTAACATGTTTATACAAATTGCACACAAAAACGGACAGACCTGCGTCTGTCCGTTTACATAATATACAACTTCCTATCGGTTAACCTTAAATATCCAGCTTGAGAGATACTTCCTCAGCCGCTTCCTTCTTAAACTCTTCAATCCTGTCCGGACTTGCGGTAGGCAGATCGTCAAGCGATGTCACGTTAAAGCTCCTCAGGAATTCCTCGGTTGTTCCGAACAAAAGAGGACGTCCGGGTGCCTGAAGCCTTCCAAGCTCAGTAACCAGCCCGTATTCAACCAGCTTATTGACAGCCCTGTCACAGCTGACTCCGCGTATCTTCTCTATTTCAAGCTTCGTCACCGGCTGCTTGTAAGCAATTATCGAAAGGGTTTCAAGCATGGAATCGGTCAATGAATAGGACTTCGGAACCTTGGCTATCTTGATAAGATGCTCATACATTGATGCCTTGGAGCACATCTGAACAGATTCCTCAAGCTCTATAACAGTAAAACCACAGTCATCATCACTGTCATATTCCTTCTTAAGCTGTGCTACGAGCTCCTTCGTTTCATCAATATCACGACCGAGCACCGCCGCCAGCTTCTTATACTCAACCGAATTACCGACAGAAAACAGTACCGCACTTATAACCGCCTTGGGATTCTTTACAGGCTTCATTACCTCACATGCTTCTTCAGCCTGCTCCTCATCTATGCTTATGTATGTTTCTTTATCAGTCCCTGCCGGGTTCTCCGTTCCTTCCGAATTTACCGTTTCTACTATATTTATATCTTCTGCTGTAACAATATCCTTAATATCTTCTTCCGCCTTGTCCTGCACTTTATTCACCAAATCCTGTCTCCCCGCAGCTTATCCCCACATATACCCTTCCACGTAAACACAACCATATGATGCGTTAAGCATAAAACGGTATCAGGCTGCCATCTTCGATGTGATCATTATATCATCAAAAAGAGCTTCCTGCACTATCACTATCTGTCCAAGCTTCATCATCTCCAGTATAACGAGGAAGGTAACGACGATATCCATCTTCGATCCCTGCTTCTGAAGCAGATCCCTGAAACCGAACTTCTTGTGAAGCCTGATATACTGTTCAACATATACAGTCTTCTCCTCAAGGCTGACCTCATCCTTCTCGATCTTTCCGAACTTACTCCTGATGGGATCTATCTTATCGACCTGACGCTTCATCATTGACTTGAATATCTGATTGAGCTTCGCAAGATCAAGGTCACCTATCAGCTGAGTGTAATCAATGGGCTGTTCGTAGTCCTCTATCTCCTTGGGCATGGTGGGCTTCTTAAACAGCGTACGCTCAGCATCCATGTGCATATCCTTAAGCTCATAAGACATATATTTATAAAGCTTATACTCAATAAGCTTCTCAACCAGTTCAGCTCTGGGATCCTCTTCTTCTCCATCCTCATTGATCTCCTTGGGAAGGAGCATCCTGCACTTAATATCAAGCAGCGTTGCAGCCATAACCAGGAACTCGCTCATAACATCGAGATCCTCCTTCTGCATCTGCTTAATATAATCCAGATACTGGTCTGTGATAAGTACTATGGGAATATCATAAATGTCCACCTTATTCTTCTCAATAAGATGGAGCAGAAGATCCAAAGGACCTTCAAAAACCTGTAATTTAACCGTTAAACTCATAACAATACATCCTCATATAATAGTTTACAGGACCCCTTCCTACCTATTATATACTCCCCTGTATGTTATGCTTAAATCAAACCGACCTTATTGATCGTCATGATCAACGACCGTCATTCATACGGAACGCTGAAGCCTTCCTCTGTCGGCTTCATCCCTGTACAGATCCACAACTACCACTTCAGCCTTGTTGAACACCCTTATCGGAACCGTGTGGCTTCCAAGGCCTCTGCTCAATATCATCGTGGATTTATCCTTGTGAAACACTCCCGCATCATACTTCGGAAACAGCTTAAGCTGCGGCGATATGACTCCTCCAAGGAGTGGAATGTTTATGATCCCCCCGTGAACATGTCCGGATAATACATAGTCCGGTTCCCACCCGGCATATCTGTCGAAATGTTCGGGGTTGTGCGCAAGCAGGATCGATATCCTTGACCTGTCATTGGTTCCCAGCTTACCTTCCAGATAGCCATCGGGAATCCAGTTGGTCTTAAGCTTCCTGTAGTACTCATGCTCCATGTCCAGCCCGTAAATATCTATACCTGCTTCATCAATGCTCACCTTTTCATCAAGAAGCATGTGAATGCCTATCCTGGCCAGTTCATCGGTAAGCTCCTTAAACTTCCCGGGGAATTCATCCGGACATCTCCTCAGCTTGTCCTCATGATTCCCGATCCCGTAATATACGGGATATTTCCCGGCAAGATCCTCAATGAAGCGGACGGCATTACTGTCGTGGTATTCAGGCTCCATATATGATGTAACCATGTCACCTGCCAGCAATATGGCTTCGGGCTGCTCCTTATCTATCGCTTCAAGAACCTCACAGTTTCTCTCACCGTAAATACAGTCATGCATATCAGATATCATAACAAACCTGAACGAAGGTTTCTTGAGCTTATTGTTAACGAAGCTGTATCTGACGACCCTGAAGCCGGTGCTCTCCTTATAAACAAAAAGGACAGCAAGGAGAAAAACCATTAACACTGCCGCTATTATAACAGCACCTCTGTTAGATGCCACAATTTCTGCCATATCCGGTCTCACTTTCCACAACATGTTGTATTATAGCATACAATTCCCACAAAATAAACACCTTAATTTCATTTTGTTAACTATTCAGAACAGCACATATATTTTAAAATATGGCTCGTCAAGCGTGCTTGCAAGAGACATATTTTATAAATATATGTATTGGATGAATCCAAACAGCGAAAAATATGAAGTATTTTGAGCCTGTTCTGAATAGTTACTCATCATGAACTATATACCACTGAGTTCAAAAAAATCCCCCGGAAATATTCCGGGGGATCGAAGATCATAATTTAGTTGTACTTACGCTTCCTTGCAGCTTCAGATTTCTTCTTACGCTTTACGCTAGGCTTCTCGTAATGCTCTCTCTTACGTATTTCCTGCTGGATACCGGCCTTTGCGCAGTTCCTTTTGAAACGACGAAGAGCACTATCTAATGATTCATTCTCTTTTACGATTACGTTTGACATGCTTTCCTACCCTCCCCTCGAGTCAATATTGTGCATATAACGACTTTCGGGTTATTGCCCCTTGGGGCTTGCACTGAACACTATTATATACATCAGGCCATGATAAGTCAATAACTTTTTATTTCCGTGTATATAATATCAGTCCTCAGTACCCTCATCGGTAAGCTTGCTTGCACGTGCTGCAACTTCCTTCTCCTGGACATCATTGGGCGCCTGCTCATAACGGAGGAATTCGTATTCATATACACCGCGTCCGCCTGTCATTGAGCGGAGTACCGTACAGTATCCGTAAAGGCCTGTCATCGGGATCTCTGCTTCCACGATCTGCTTGCCTCCTGATATGGGGTTCATACCAAGAACACGGCCTCTTCTCTTATTAAGATCACCCATTACGTCTCCGGTATACTCATCGGGTACCGTAACCTTCAGTGATGCAATAGGCTCAAGCAGAACGGGACCTGCCTCCATGAAGCCCTTCTTAAATGCCTGAATGGTTGCCATCTTGAACGCCTGCTCGGAGGAATCAACCGGATGGTAGGATCCATCGTAGAGTATTGCCTTAACACCGACAACCGGATATGCAGCCATGGGACCCTTAAGAACAGATTCCGCAAGACCCTTCTCTACTGCCGGGAAATAATTCTTGGGAACGGCACCGCCGACAACTATCTGCTCGAACTCAAACGGCTTCTCCATATCTCCCGAAGGCTCGAATTTCATCTTAACATGACCGTACTGTCCGTGACCGCCCGACTGCTTCTTGTATTTGGCATCAACGTCTGATGTCTTCCTGATGGTCTCTCTGTAAGCAACCTTGGGCTCTGTAAGCTCTATCTCAACCTTGTACTCGCTGAGGAGCTTGCTTGCAACGATCTCAAGATGCTGATCACCCATACCGTAAAGGAGTGTCTGCCTGTTCTCTGCGTCATTTACGCTCTTGAGTGTCAGGTCTTCATTCATCATCTTCTGTAATGCGCCTGATATCTTATCAATATCGCCCTTATTCTTGGCCTTGTATCTCATATAGGTGTACGGCTTGCTGATCTCGGTACGTGCATACTGGATCGTTGTTGCCTTGGTGGACAGTGTATCACCTGTACGTGCTGCCGTAAGCTTCGCGATCGCACCTATATCTCCCGCATGAAGCTCACTTACCTCTATGGGTTTGTTGCCTCTCATAACATAGAGCTTCGATATCTTCTCCTCAACATCCTTATCATTGTTGTAGAGTGTATCATCCGATTTGATGACACCGGAACAAACCTTGATAAGTGAATACTTACCGATGAAAGGATCAACGATGGTCTTCCAGATGATAGCCGACTTGGGCTTACTGAAGTCATAATTGGCTTCGAATATCTCGTTGGTCTTAACGTTGATACCTGCAATATTTCTGGTATCGGGACTCTTGAAGTACTTGATTATATCATCTATCAGTGTATATACACCCTGACAGAGAACACTTGATCCGCACGTTACCGGAACGATGCTTCCGTCATTGATATTGGCCTTGAGCGCTGCCCTTATCTCGGCATCAGAGAAGGTCTCACCGCCGAAATACCTCTCCATGAATTCCTCACTGGTCTCGGCTACCGTCTCCATAAGTATATCCCTGAACTTACCAAGGTTCTCCTTATTGTAATCCGGAACCTCACATTCCGTTGCCTTACCGTCCTTTTCCCACTTAAATGCCGTCTCCGATACAACGTTAACGTATCCGACAAATTTCTCATTTTCTCTTATCGGGAGATGGAAGGGAGCGATCTTCTTGCCGTATTTAGCGGTCAGATCCTCAACCACCTGCCTGAAGCTTGCATTGTCAACGTCCATATCCGTTACGAATATGATCCTGGGAAGATTGTATTTATCACACATCTCCCATGCCTTCTCGGTACCCACTTCCAGTCCGGCCTTGCCGCTCACGACAATAATAGCACCGGCCGCTGCCGCTACTGCTTCCTCTACTTCTCCTACAAAATCAAAATAACCGGGGGTATCAAGAACATTGATCTTATGACCTTCCCATTCGATAGGAACAACCGATGTGCTTATTGAAAACTGTCTCTTCTGCTCTTCTTTGTCGTAATCACTTATTGTATTTCCGTCGCTTACCTTTCCCATTCTGGTTGTGATGCCCGAAAGATAAGCCATTGCCTCAACCAGGGTTGTCTTACCACACCCTCCATGACCTAACAAAACCACATTTCTGATCTTGTCGCCGGTATAAACATTCATATAATTGTACCCTCCAAACTTTAATATTTGTCACAAGCGCCGATAAGCCGCCCGCGACTGTACACAATCATATAAATATTCTACTAAATTCCATGAGGATATGCAACTGTTTTTGTATAATTTACACACTGTATTCTATCAGTGATTTACCTGTCATTTCCCTTGGTTTATCAAGCCCCATGCTCTCAAGAATCGTAGGCGTTATATCTGCAAGACATCCTATGCTCCTGAGCTTTTTATCAGCACTTTCATTTACCATGATGAAAGGAACCGGATTCATCGTATGAGCAGTGTACGCCTCTTCCGTCTCCTCATCCGAAAGCTTCTCCGCATTACCGTGTGTCGAAGAAATAAACAGCACCGCATCATTCCCGATAACGGCGTTATAAATCTTTCCCACACACTCATCAACATATTCGACAGCCTTGACAGTTGCGTCAATATCTGCCGTATGACCGACAATATCAGCGTTGGCAAGACTGCACAATATAAAATCGTACTTTTTGTCACCGATCTCCTTTACCAACCTGTCCGTCACATCCCCGGAATTCATTGCAGGCGCTTTCACATAGGATGTAACATCCTTAAGCGAACGTATGATAAGCCTGTCCTCACCTTCAAACGTTTCATGGGAACAGTTGAAGAAATCAGTCACATAAGAGGAATTCTCGGATTCAGTCAGGCGAAGCTGTCTGATCCCACGCCTCTCCATATATTCACCCAATGTATCATAAACGGGCTGATCGTCAAATGCCACTATCTTATTCTCGATCGAATGATCGTAATCTGTAAAACATACAAACCGGACGCTCAGCTTACTCTCTCTCTTGAACAGCCTGAACTCGTCCTCACAGAATGCCCTGGTAAGTCCCACAGCCCTGTCCGTACGGATATTGAAAAATATGACTGCATCATCATCTATGACCGTACCTACAGGAACACCTCCGTTCACGATCACCGTAGGTGTTATGAACTCGTCACTCTCGCCCCTGTCATAAGCGTTCTGAACAGCCTCCTGCGCATTGGCTGCCTTGTTGCCTTCGCCCTGTGTCATGGCAAGATAAGCAAGCTTGACCCTGTCATAGCTGTTGCTTCTGTCCATGGCGTAGAACCGCCCGCTCACAGATGCTATCTCACCCACTCCGTATTCGCGCATCCTGCTCTGAAGCCGTTCTATGAACATTGCTCCGGACCGCGGCGACGTATCTCTCCCGTCCATAAAGCAGTGTACATATACCTTGCGCATATTCCGGGCTGCCGCAAGCTTGAGAAGTGAATACAGATGCTCAATATGGGAATGAACTCCTCCGTCGGAGAGGAGTCCCATTATATGAAGCGAGGTATCATTGCGTTTACAGTAGTCTATGGTAGTGAGGAAGGCTTCATTGTTATAAAACCCACCCTCTGAAATTTCCTTGTTGACGCGGCTGAGCTTGGAATAAACAATCCTTCCGGCACCTATATTGTTGTAACCGACCTCGGCGTTCCCCGCCTGTCCGTTGGGTAGTCCAACCGATATTCCGGCGCTCAGACATCTTGCGTTTGGATACTCTGCCATAAGCCTGTCAAGCACAGGCGTCTTTGCCAGCGCAAATGCATTATTCTTATTGTTATCGCTCATCCCCCAGCCGTCAAGCATCAGGAGAACCGTCGTCTTATCAGGCATTATCAAAGCTCCTTTGAAGCCCTGTCAAACATCTCGTATATCTGGATCTTACCGGAATCATTCTCATTCATACCGGTAAATATCGCACCGTACATATTACTCTTCCCGTCAAACCTTGTTACATTCACAAAGGTATGGATCACATCCTTTGTCCACAGAGTGAGATCCATTTCATAAATAGCATTCATCGCCAGGGGAGTTCCGCAGGAAAACCCTATGCCGTCCTTGCTTATATCGATGATATCAACAGGAACCTTCTCACCCTCAGCCACCCCTATAGGCTTCATAACAAGATGAGCATTCAAAACCATACGTCTGCTTCTTCTCTTCTCTTCCATTTGCCTTCTCCCTTCAACTTATAAACATTGCATCCCCGAAACTGAAAAACCTGTATCTTTCCTTTATTGCCTCTTTATATGCATTAAGCACATTCTCTCTTCCCGCAAGTGCGCTTACGAGCATCAGGAGCGTTGACTCCGGAAGGTGGAAATTGGTTATAAGGCAGTCCAGGATCTTAAATCTGTAGCCCGGATAAATAAATATGCCGGTCTCACCGCTTCCCGAATGCAGTATCCCGTTTTCATCCGAGGCACTCTCTATCGTGCGGCAGCTTGTTGTACCGACACAGATAATACGTCCGCCCCTTTCCTTTGCCGCGTTTATCTTATCCGCCGCCTCATCGCTTACCGAATACATCTCGGTATGCATATGATGCTCAAGTATATTGTCCGTCTTAACGGGTCTGAATGTACCCAGTCCCACATGAAGAGTCACATAAGCTGTATCAATACCCTTTTTCTCAAGCTCCTTAAGAAGTTCGGGCGTGAAATGAAGTCCTGCCGTGGGTGCCGCAGCCGAACCGTCGTATTTGGCGTAAACGGTCTGGTACCTGTTCCTGTCCTTAAGCTTATGGGTTATATAAGGCGGAAGCGGCATCTCCCCGAGCCTGTCCAGAATTTCCTCAAAAATTCCGTCGTAACAAAACTTTACAAGCCTGTTGCCCTCTTCAAGCACTTCCATTATCTCACACTTAAGAAGTCCGTCACCGAAGCTTACCTTCGCACCCGGCCTGAGCTTTTTACCCGGCTTGACAAGAGCCTCCCACATATCATCCGAAAGGCGTTTGAGCAGAAAGACCTCAACATGTGCTCCTGTATCATCCTTGATACCGAGAAGCCTTGCGGGTATAACCCTTGTATTGTTAAGTACCAGACAGTCACCGCTGTTGATATGTTCACCGATGTTTCTGAAAATGTCATGTCCCACGCTTCCGCTTTCCTTATCAAGCAGCAGAAGACGCGATGACGATCTGTCTTCAAGCGGATCCTGTGCAATAAGCTCCCGGGGCAGATCAAAATAGTAATCGGAAGTCCTCAATCCGTCCATCAGATTCCCTTACCCTTCAAAAATGCATTATAGCATCTGTATGCCTCATACAGATCTGCCTTACTTATGCATTCCCACGGTGCATGCATGTTAAGCACAGCCACACCCGAATCAATTACGTTCATTCCGTAGAGTGCCAGGATATAGGCTATGGTTCCGCCGCCGCCGGCATCAACCTTGCCAAGCTCCGCCGTCTGGTATCTTACCTTGTCCGCATCAAGTATATTTCTCAGATATGCGATATACTCCGCATTGGCATCATTGCTTCCCGACTTGCCCCTTGACCCGGTGTACTTGTTAAACACAACACCGGAACCGAGATACGCACTGTTCTTTTTTTCAAAAACGGATGCATATGAAGGATCAAAGCCGGCACTCACATCCGAGCTGAGCATACAGGAGGACGCAAGTGTTCTCCTCAGCTTAAGCTCAGAATAATCGCCCATCAGGTTCATGATCTCAGCAAGCATATTTTCAAAGAAGTGCGATTTCATTCCCGTTGCACCGACGCTTCCTATCTCTTCCTTATCGACAAGAATACAGCATGCTGTCCTTTCAACATCGGAGGAATCAAGCATGGCTTTAAAAGAAGGAAAAGCACATACCCTGTCATCATGCCCGTATCCTAAGATCATGCTCCTGTCAAAACCGGTTTCTCTTGCCCTGCCCGCAGGAACCACTTCAAGCTCCGCTGACACAAAGTCATCCTCCGAAACATTATACACATCCTTAAGGATTTCAAGTATATTGCTCTTGATCTTTTCCTTACTCTTCTTCTCTTCAGCCTGCTCCTTTTTAGCTGCGGAACCTTTTATGACGAGAGGCTTGCTGCCTATTATTATATCAAGCGCTTCACCTTCAACAGCCTTGGCGGCCTTCTTCTCCATCTGTTCCTGCGCAAGATGTATAAGCAGGTCGGAGACAAAGAACACCGGATCATCCTCATTGTCACCTATATTTACTATTACGGTCGAACCGTCCTTTCTTACTATCACGCCATGAAGTGCAAGCGGTATGGTCACCCACTGATACTTCTTGATCCCTCCGTAATAATGTGTGTCAAGATATGCCAGACCGCCGTCCTCATAAAGAGGATTCTGCTTAACATCAAGCCTCGGCGAATCAATATGTGCACCAAGTATGTTCATCCCTTCATCAAGAGGAGCCTTTCCTATCTTAAACATTGCAACACTCTTGTTCATCCACACGGAATAAATCTTATCCCCGGCCGCTATGTTTTTCTTATCCTTTATCAGCTTGTCAAGCTCCACATATCCCGCATCCTCTGCTGTCTTTACAATGTGGTCCACACATTCCCTCTCAGTCTTGCATTCACTGATAAAATCAATATATTCACCGCAAAGTCCTTCCAGTTCCTTAAGCTGCTTTGCGGTATAGCTTTCCCATGCACTTTTGTTATCCATGATCATAACCTCTTTAAATTTATATGTGCCATTTATCACCCATAATACAGCCGGGCTTCATCAGCTTCTCAGAACAACATCATACTTGTTCTTAAGAGTATCAAGCAGACCGTTTACGTACCCGTCTATCTTATCTGCGGTAAGCTCTTCTTCGCCGGGGGTATATACAACAGTAAATGCCATACTCTTTTTGGCACCGAGCTGTGCGCCCTCGTAAACATCAAACAGCTCAACTCCTGTGATATATTCACAGCTGCTCTTTATCTCCTTCTCGATCTGTGCGCAGGTTATATCCTTATCCATTACAAAGCACAGGTCACGCTTCTCCTCGGGGAATTTCGATATCGGTGTGAACATCTGCTCCTTACCGTAATACTTCTTAAGCTTGTATAATGAGATCTCAGCCACATAAGAATCCACACGCATATCAAGCTCATCGATTATTTCATATCTTATCTGTCCGACATATCCTATTTCCTCGCCCTCGCACATCACTCTTGCCGTTCTGTACGGATGAAGGAAGGGCTTCTCATACGCCTCATATTCAAATTCAATACCGAGAGTTTCGGCGATCACATCCGTCAGTCCCTTGGCCGTGAAGAAATCCTCATCCTCGCCGAAGCAGCCGATACATATCGTCTCAAGCTCATCCGGATATTCATCAAGCGGAAGTGACTTCGGTATAAACACATTACCCAGTTC
Source organism: Lachnospiraceae bacterium (assembly GCA_016281085.1). Taxonomy (GTDB): domain Bacteria; phylum Bacillota; class Clostridia; order Lachnospirales; family Lachnospiraceae; genus UBA2868. Next base: position 3,071 of record JAEEHY010000325.1, on the reverse strand, counting down.
ATAAATACGTCCTTCAAGAATACCCTTCTTCTGATTCCTCTGCATTGCCTGTATCATCTGCGGAGCCAGTGTAGTCCTCATAAGCGACAGATCCTCATTAATGGGATTCATTATCTTTATCGCCTTACGCTCCTTTGCATCCCCGGGAAGTCTTATAAGGTCAAATGAGGAAGGTGAGAAGAATGAATAATGCACACCCTCATTCGCACCTGCGGCACACAGAGCCCGCTTAAGCTTAAGCTCCGTTCTCTGTTCGAGATTGTAGCCGCCCATCGTAACCTCTGCCGTCGGCATAAAGGTGGGAATGATATGATCGTAACCGTACATCCTTATGACCTCTTCGGCAACATCCTGATAACCTTCCATATCCTCTCTGTATGCGGGTACCTTGAGCGTAAGCTCATCACCCTCAAGTACGGGTGAGAAATCAAGATTCTTAAGTATCCTTACGATCTCCTCATCCGGAACCTTTATTCCAAGCACAGCATTTACTCTGTTCACACTTACCTTCAGCACCGAAGGCTCTATGGAATTGCCCGTATTGTTGTCTACATGAGTACTGCTTACCTTGCCGCAGCCCAGCTCCTCGATAAGATGAAGTGCTCTCTTCATTGCCATCACGGTAGTATATTCATCAACGCCCTTACTGAATCTGGCACTTGAATCCGATGTTTTCCCGAGAGCTCTCGAACTCTTTCTGATATTGTCCCTTGCGAACTTGGCAGCCTCAAACAATACTTCATTCGTCGTATCAAGGATCTCCGAGTTAAGACCTCCCATGATACCTGCCAGTGCAACAGGTTTAACGCCGTCACAGATCACGAGGTTATTTGACGTAAGTGTGAGCTCTTTTTCATCAAGAGTAACGATCTTCTCTCCTTCATCAGCACGACGCACCCTTATCTGATCGCCCTCAAGATAGGCATAATCAAATGCATGCATCGGCTGTCCAAGCTCATTCAGAATATAGTTAGTTATGTCAACCAGATTGGATATCGGTGTCTGGCCTATAAGTGCAAGACGTCTTCTCATCCACTGCGGAGACGGTGCGATCTTCACATCATAAACATAGTGTCCTATATATCTCGGGCAGATATCGGGAGCATCAACCTCAACCTTAAAACCATCCTTCTTAACTTCCGTTTCGGTATAGTCAAGAGCGGGCTCATGAAGCTGTGTGCCAAGTACTGCCGCAACCTCTCTCGCTATTCCGAAGATGCTCTGGCAGTCGGGCCTGTTCGCCGTTATCGCAATATCAAATATCCAGTCGTCTATCCCGACTATGGGCTTGACATCAGCTCCTACCTTGGCATCATCGGGAAGCACAAAAAGTCCGTTATACCCGGCTCCCTCATACATATCTTCACTTACTCCGATCTCCACTCCGGAGCACAGCATACCGAAAGAGTCATAGCCTCTTAACTTACCCTGTCCTATGGTCATTACACCTTCAACAGTTTTATGGTCCTTGGCCGTTGCATATACGGTCGCACCGATGAGCGCGAGCGGATATTTGCCTCCCGCCTTTACGTTATCCGCACCGCAGCAGATCTGAAGAAGCTCCGGCTCCCCTGCATCAACCTTACATAAATGAAGGTGTGTATCGGGTATGTCCTCGCATTCCACTACCTTTCCGACAACAACCTTACTGATATCGTGTCCGACCTCATACTTTTCCTCCACTTCGAAACCGCAGGAGAAAAGCCTCTCTTCAAGTTCATCCACAGATACATTTATATCAACATAATCCTTAAGCCAACTTAACGGAACTAACATTTCCTATCTCCTTTTACAATAATTTCCTACTCGGCGATCTGCTCAAGCACTCTCAGATCGGACTCAAACAACAGCTTGATATTATTTATGCCGTACTTAAGCATCGCTATACGCTCAATACCTATACCGAAGGCAAAGCCACTGTATACATCCGAATCGATACCGCAGCCTTCAAGTACCTTTTTATTGACAACGCCGGCACCGAGCACCTCGATCCAACCGGTTCCCTTGCACAGCTTGCAGCCCTTGCCGTGACACTGGAAACAACTCACATCCACCTCAACCGACGGTTCCGTAAACGGAAAATATGAGGGACGCAGCCTTGTACTCACGTCCTCGGCAAATATCTTCTTAACGAACTCATCAAGCATTCCCTTCAGGTCGCAGAGGGTAATACCCTTATCAACAACCAGTCCTTCCATCTGTGAAAACATGGGTGAATGAGTTGCATCATCATCCGAACGGAATACCTTTCCGGGAGAAATTATCTTAATGGGCGGCTGCTTCGCCTCCATCACATGTATCTGCCCTGCAGAAGTCTGGGTTCTTAACAGGAACTTGTCCGACAGATAGAAGGTATCCTGCATATCTCTTGCCGGATGGTCATCAGGTGTGTTGAGAGCCGTAAAATTGTAGTAATCTGTCTCGATCTCGGTTCCCTCATATATCTCGAATCCCATCGAGCCGAAGATGTCCACCGTCTGATTCTTTACCAGAGTATTCGGATGAAGATAACCATGCTTAGGCTTCATTGAAGGCATGGTAACATCTATCTTCTCCGATGCATACCTCAGCTTCATCTCCTCGCGCCTGAACTTTTCATCCATTTCCTCAAACACGTTCTGAGCCCAGGTCTTTACCTCATTCACGCGCTTGCCGTATTCAGCCTTCATCTCTGCAGGTATCTTACCCATTTCACGCATCAGGCTTCCGACCTTACCGGTCTTAGAATCAAATATAAGCTTCCTGTATTCAAATACACTCTTTGAACTGTCAAGCCTGTTAAGCTCTTCTTTGATCTCAGCCTTGATGCCGTTAAGCTTCTCGCTTAGTTCGTTTAGATCAGCCATTGTTATTCTCCTTTATATAGGTTCATTCATCAAACATTAATCAACTTTAACCGTTATCTTACGAATTGTCAATTACGTTAAGTACTCTTCACCATACCCTTACTGTAAAAGCAGCAGCCGTTTCTTCCGTTCTTTTTCACATGATACAGCGCGGCATCCGCTTCCCTGAACATATCCTGCGGATCCCTTCGTTTTTTGCCTATTGATATGCCGCAGCTTATACTT
>JAEEHY010000324.1 GCA_016281085.1 Lachnospiraceae bacterium | reverse complement strand
GTGTCAGATAACATCTGCTGGAAAGATTCCCGATCATCATTCCTTCCGGTCATGGCTCGATCTATATATTCATGGATGATCTGATATCCCTTCGCCTCAGCATACTTGTAAGCAGCTGCCAGCTGTCCATCAATAGACTGTTCCCGCTGACCTGCAGATGAATACCTGGCATATACAACGGCAAGATTATCGATGTTATTTACGCTCATGGATCACCTCTATGATACTATAAGTGAAACAATTATTATAACGATCAGAAAAACAGCAGCAGTAGCCAATAAGCGCAACCTGTCTCTGAGAACATCCTTTATATCCTTCTTGACTTGAACATCTTCTTTGATCAGAGGCTTAGGCACAACTTCGGGCGTAATTGATGGTACCGGATCCGGCACAGAATTATCCCTGGTAAGAATATCTATATCTACAAAATAAGGACTCTGCTCGCGTTCTACACGAAGCTTCCCATTGTCATCTTCGTAGATAGCTTTGTATTTTCCACCGGTTATCTCAATTTCGATCCCGACAAAATCAGGCGACTTCAATAAGTTTTTAACCCTCGTGCAGGATCCTTTTTTAACATGACCAACCTTAATTCCATTAGCCAAGACGGCGACTGCATTCGGATCATACTCATTGTCAGGTTCCGGAACCAGCTCAGCCTTCAGATTCAAGAAGTCGTACTGGTAGATCTTGTCGCCATCATAATATGCTTCTTTTAAAGCAGAGGCTGTCTCGTCATAATCATAATTGTATTCGCCAAGCTCTTCGACAAAATTATCCTGGTAGTACTGAGTTCCGGTAATCCGAAAGTGTTCACGTTTGATTTTACCCATAGTTTACCTCCTATCTTAGGTGAGGCGGTGTCTTCTTGTCTGTTATTCCTATAATGTAATCGAGAGACACATTATAATATCTGACAAGTGCTGACAGATCCACCAACGACGGTATGTTTATATCACGTTCCCATTTCGATAATTTTCCTTTACTAATCTTTGTATCATACAAACGGTTAACATCTTTTGCGACCATATCAAGAGACAAATCACGATCCTCTCTTATTTCCCTTAATTTGGTTCCGATATTGAGTTTATCCATATAATCACCGCCTTTCGCATACATTATAACACGCTATTTATAATTTTTTCAATGTTTAGGGTTGCATTTTAGAAACATACATGATATAGTATCGTCAAGGGTTGCGAATACGAAACCTTGAAGGAAGGAGGCATATAATGGCGGAAAATAAGTTCAAAGGCTGGTGCGCTGCTCATAATGTCAAAGTAAAAGAAATCGCACAGCTGCTCGAGATCGCACCGAATAACGCTAGTGAAAAATTAGCAGGCAAACAAAACTTTACTTTACCACAGATAAGAAAGATTTGCGAAACGTATGGCATAAGTGCTGATATTTTTTTGAGTTAAAAGTTGCGAAAACGAAACGGTGATTATATGGATAAAGTTGCACCGGTGCAAAAGGAGATAAAAGCAGGTAGAGAACAATGAGAGCTCAATTATGTGCAGAAAAAATAACTCCATACGACAGAGACAATCTGGCATGCTCGTTCCTTAAATCTGTCAGACGATTTTATTCCGATCCGGCAAATGTAGAACGCTTTGAAAAATGGAAAAGGGAGAAGGAGAAAAGGGAGCAGCTTGAACACTCTCAGAATATCGGAAGATGAAAAGGGGGATATAATGGACATTTTAACCATTGAGATACTTATAGTATCGGCAATGATAGTAATAGCAGTCACAGAGCTTCTGAAGCTTGTAGTGATTGAGATTATAGAGGAAATCAATTTATACAAAAGGAGGAAACGCAGAAGATGGAAGTAAGGGGATTCCGGGTAAGGACCGGGAAGGGGAGCAGAGACATCTGCATGCTCACATCACAGGATGTGGCCAACTATATTATTGAGCACTATGAGAGTGGCCAAAAGGATGAGGTCACGATCAAGCCGCTCACAGATGAAGAACCTGCACAAAGAGAGAGGTATTTATCGTAATGGATCAAATGCAGCAGATTATGTCTGAGATAAAGCAAACAGGGTATCTGACAAGACGCTTTACCAAGAAGGATACTATGAGCAGGGAATGGGGCTTCTACGTTAACCTGGAAGCCTCAGAGAATACCGATATTGAGATCAAGTACTTCAATGGCCGGATGCATTCCGACATGATTGAGAAGCTTGGCCTTCTTGAAGATATCCTCGAGAAGATATCGATCTCGCAGCTCATGAGCCTTGTCAGGACTGTAGGAGGTAAAAATGGCAGAACGTAGGATGTTTGCTAAATCTATTGTTTTAAGTGATGCGTTCCTTGATATGCCGCTGTCGGCAAGATGCCTGTACTTTACACTGGGTATGCTTGCGGATGATGACGGCTTTGTCGGAAGCCCTAAATCGATCATGAGACAGTGCGGAGCCAGCCAGGACGACATGTCCATATTGTTGCAAAAAAAATACGTTCTTGGTTTCGAATCAGGTGTGATCGTGATCAAACACTGGCGGATGAACAACTACCTTCAGAATGATCGCAAGAAACAGACCACTTATCTTGACGAGTTGTCGCAGCTGGTCATTGACCAAAGGGGAGCATACACGGAAAAGAGCGAAATAGGACTTGAACAGATAGAGTGTACACCTTCCGAACCGGTCAATAATGCCATGTATACAGAATGTATACAAAATGTATACACAGGTAAGGATAGGTTAGGTAAGGATAGGTTAGGTAAGGATAGTATAGAGATAGCGCGCGCACGCGAGGAAGAACCGATCACTCTCGGGATCTACGGCAATGTCTATCTCACCAAGGGAGAACTTGACGAGCTTATCAAACAGTATCCGGATGACTACAAGGACATGATTGAGAACTTATCGTCCTACATGAGGTCAAACGGTAAGATCTACGCCGACCACTTCGCCACCCTGATGCGTTGGAAGCACCAGGACGAAAATAAGGCGAAGGCTCCACCTGGAAAAAATGACTTTTGGAGCGAGTTCGATAAGCTGAAGGAGGAATTTGTTAATGACGAGGGATGAGACCTTAAAACTGATCACAAAGATCAAATCATACTACCCGAACTGGACACCGAAAGTCAATGCCAAAGACCTACTGGAGAACTGGTTTGACGTGCTGCGGAAGTATGAATATGATCCGGTCCTGTCAATGCTTCAGAGGTACATAGCAGATGATGAGTCAGGCTTCGCACCTTCGATCAACAAGCTTATCCCGAAACAGAACCGATACGGATACTCTGAACGAATATATTCTCACGAGGATTTCGTAGAGATGGAAAGGGCTGCGTTGGCAGAATTGGGACTATGAAAGTAAACGGAATAATTATACCGGTAAACGTGGAAGTAGTATTCGAGCATTTCTACTCAGATTGTGATAAGTGCGAGCCGGTAATCATTGAAGGCATACTGTCAGCTGACGGCGTGGAGAAGACGATACAGAGGATCCGCTGCAATAACACACAGATCTGTCAGAAAGTCAGGACGATAGCAGCCACAGAAAAAGCGAAGGAGTATCCATTCGCATGAGCGAGACAGCAGATATCTATATCAGCATATCGAGAAAGTCGCCGAAGCCCGGCAAGGGAGCATATATAGCAGTCCTTGAAGCTGAGACAACATCAGGACAGACCGGGACACTGACTATCCGGAAGAGATTGGAGGACGTAACGCCTCATCAGCTGGAGCTGCACGCGATAGTCGATTCGCTCAAACGGTTCCGGAGAACCTGCAGGGTGAACATTCACTCAGACCATGGATGGTTCGAGACTATCCGGAAGAGAGGATGGTTTGACAAGTGGCAGCAGGCAGGGTGGATCGTTAACGGACACACGGCAGCAGGCGCCGATCTTTACCAGCAGATATACATGCTCGAGACAGTCTGCCTCATGGAGATCGGAGATATTGATAAAGACTTAGGGAGCTACAGCACGTGGCTCGGAAATGAGATTGAGAATGAAAAGCATATTCAGACAGGCAGAAGGTGAGTGCTATTTATGTGCGCTGCTTGAACAGATGCCGAGATACTATCCTCCAAGCATGCTCGAAGAGCATCACATATTCGGAGGCCCATACAGAAAAGCTTCCGAAAAATTTGGCCTGAAGCTGAACCTGTGTAAACATCATCATACAGGCGATATCAAAGGCAACAAGGACGCAGTACATTCACCCGACAAAAACGATTATGGCGACTTCCTCATGAGGATGGCGCAGTCGAAGTTCGAAGAGACACACAGCCGGGAAGAGTTCCGGCAGATCTTCGGCAAATCACGATTATGATCCTTACGGCGATCCCGGCCGTTTAGGATAAAGGGTTGAAACACCCGGAGCTGCAGATCCGAAAGAAGCGAATATAAAACATGCCAGTATTGTATCACCCAACCCGGAGCTGTGCACAAGTCATACCCCCAAGAAATGGATGTGTAACCCTTACAGCTCCGGGGAACAAGGAAAAAACATGCCAAAGAAAGACGCGTGCGGAAAATGTGAATACGGCAAATATGTCATGAGCCCGATCCTTAAGCAGATGGTTTACTGCTGCGACTATAAGGACGGGTGTCGGCACAGATGGAAGAAGGAGAGTATAGATGGACGAAGAAAAAAAGATAAATACCAAAATGTCAGGATATGAGATCTGCAAAGAATACAGGGAGTCAAAGAACCCGACAGCACAGCTTAAGATCCTCGCTCAGCTTAATTGCTGCGACGAGAAAGACATCCTGAAGATCCTGGAGGATAACAACGAGCCGATCCGGAAGAGAACATACAGGCCGAAAGTAAAGAAAGCAGAAGCTGCCAAGAACCTTGCCGAGGTTCCGGCAAAGGAAGAGATCCCGAACTTTATATATGCCGCATTGGTTGACAAGCTTCACGCCATTGATGAAGTGATCAGCGCAAAGAAGACCGAGATTACGTGCCTTGAAAAGGAATATACAAGGCTTCACGCCTGGCTTAAAAGTCAGGGCTTGGATGTATGAGCGAGCTTTACTATGTGGGAGACAACAAAAGATGCGAGAGCTGCAGATACTACAGCTATATGGGCTCATCATTTAACCATATGTGCAGCTATATAGACTTTACCGGCAAAAGCCGGATATACAAGGATGGTAAGAGGACAGTGCCAAAAGGTTACTGCGACAAATGGGAGGCATATAAGGACACAAAGAAACACTGGACATACAACCACAGCATTTAAGGAGAAAAGCAATGTACGAAAAGTTTGGAGAGTTTGACAGCTGGGAAGAGATAAACAAAGCAGCTGAAGGCCAGAAGGCCGAGGGCGATGAAGCAGCCCTTAAGGAACTGGCCAAAGAGAACGGGATAGACTTAGAAGATGCCGAGGACTACTTTGACGGAGCTATTCCGGAACTGTGTACACCTATGACAGCAGCCCTGGGAAAGCTCGAGATCGAAAAGAAGGACCTGAAGCCGAAGGACATCATGGAAGACTGGCTTAACTATATCCAGCAGCTATGCGCGACAGATCCGGAGATATGCAGGAACGTCAGGAAAAAGGGCAAGAGCCTTAAAGGATGTATCGGAGCGCTGCTTAAGTGGAGTTTTGCCAATATGCAGCCCATAGACAACGACATTAAAAAGGCAGCGGGCATTACCCAGAACGTAAAACTGGGCATTCCTGGAATAAGGACAGCCCATCAGATCATTAAGGATTATTACGGGAGGGCATGATGAAAGACATAAATGACCTTAAACCCGTAAAAGGGATTGAAAAATGGGCTCATGACCAGTTTTCGAGAGTGATCATCTTTTACAAACGTCATGGAGTATACGCAACCTGTCATTGCTCTGAATGTGGTGGATATTACCAGATACGGACAAGGACAACCGGAGATCCTTTTGAGGATGATCTTGCAAATATAGAGAAGCCTATAAGGGATGAGGAGACAAAATGCCGTCTGTGTAAGCGGGATGCCATATTCAAACCAGCAGGATGTTTCAAGGGTGAATGGAGAGAGTGCAATATCGTTACAGGTCAAAAGATAGATGATAACAGGTTTGTATTCAGGGTATTCTATGCGACACAGAAAATATATAAAGACTGTAGGACGGCTTATTCTTGTAACGAGTACAAGAGGATATTCACGGAGAGCAGGAAGAAGCCGGTAAGATACTATAATCAATGTGGCCATTGGATGAAAACATCGACCGGTGACAACTATCAATACCTCGTACACCCTTCGACATTCAAGGAAATCAAGAAAACAGGGATGTATAAATATGTTCCATACTGCAAGGAAGTAGCTGAGCAATATTACGGCGAGAGTTGGGTGATGGATTACTATATTGCTGCCGCAAGGTATCCGGATATGGAGATGATCGTCAAGACAGGAATGATATATCTTGCTTCAGCACTGGTCGCAAAGAATCCGGTCAATTTCAATCCGAGAGGAAGAGAGATACACAACAGGCTCAGGATCCAAAAGGAACGGGTTCCATATCTGGTAAAGGAACAGGGTAATAATATGCTTATGAGGCTCTTCCAGTTCGAGAAGAAGACGGACAGACACTGGACTGATGAAGAACTCGAGATAGTCAAGGAATTATTCAAACACATATACACAGATATATTCACTGAGCTGATCAGATATATAAATCCGGTCAGAATGAAGAACTATATGTCAAAATGCGGTATATGGTATGACGAAGAGAGGATGTCATATGGCCAGGCCAACAAGATAAGACGCGAATACTTTGATTATCTCAAAATGAGAGCAGATGCCGGATATGATCTGACAAACGATATCATCATGTATCCGAACGACATAGTCAGGAGACACGCCGAGATGGTTATTGAGAGTGAAAAGAAGGAACTTGATAAGCGCATGAAGAATGTCATTAACAGATTCCCTTGGATTAGCAGAGATTACAGGAAACTCTCAGAAAAGTACAGCGCGGCGGCAGCAGGCTATATCATAAGGCCCGCAAAGGATGCGGCGGAGATCGTGATGGAAGGAAGGCTCCTGCATCACTGCGTAGGTGCAAGCGACACATACATGAAGAGACACAATAAAGGCGAAAGCTTCATTCTTTTTCTTAGAAAAGCCAGTGAGCCCGACATTCCGTTTATAACTGTCGAGATTGAAGGCGAAAGTATAATCCAATGGTACGGAGCTTATGATAAGAAGCCCGAGGAGTCCTTCTTTGACGCCTGGCTTAAAACATATACAGGAGAGCTTGTCAAACGTAAGGAAGAAAAGAATGACAAAAAAGCAGCTAAAACCGCATAAATACAGAATGGGAGAGGCATTATGGAAGAATTAACATCATACAGCAGCATAAACACAGTGGAACAGCTCACAAACGTGATAAACACTGAATTGAACAAGGCGGCGATAAGTTTTGTCAGAGTCGGATATCTGCTGAAGAAGGCAAGGGATGAAGATATACTCAAAGATTCCGGATATCCTGACATCTATACCTACGCGAATATGAAGTTCGGGCTGGATAAGAGCCAGGTATCGAGGTTCATAAACATCAATGACAGATATTCTATAGGCGGCTATTCCGAGCACCTGAAGGAAGAATATGAGGGCTTCGGATATTCGAAGCTGGCCCTGATGCTCACATTGCCGGAGGAGATCAACGAGGAATTGTCTTCGGAGTACACAAAAAGCGAGATAAACACGATAAAGGCTGAATACGAGGCCGAACAGAAGATATCTGACCTGGAAATCATGATGGAGGAAAAGCCGGACGGCCCGGATGGGTTCGTAGCTCAGATCGTGAAGGAACTGAACGACGAGCATCCCGAGAGCGCGGTATACCTCAGCAGAATATTGAATACAGCCGAGAAGATGAACTTTGAAGTGACCGAGGCCACGATCAGAGAGGCATACATACCTGAAGGAGCAGCTGCTTATTCGGTAAGAATCTCTGGACAGGGACGGTTCATGATTACCATGAAGGAATCCGAGATATCTATCACGAGTTTAAGAGATCCGGCGAACAAGACGCCTCTTACCTGGACGGAATTCAAGGAAGCCTTGGTGGAGGACATGAAAGTGAGAGACTTCCCGGATAATGAGCCGGAGCCGGAGAAAAAGAAGAAGCCGGAAAAGGTGAAACCCGCGAAAACACAGAATAAGAAGCCGGTTGCACCGGTGCAACAGAGCGTAGAACAATGTGAGGACAATGTAGCACATGATAAGACGGATGAAGAGGAAGATACTACACCGAAAGAGGCTGTCGAGGATCCGGAGGATAAGACGGCTGCAGGTGATACGGTAGAAGAGCCGGCAGCAGGTGAAGAAACTGAGGAAGTTCAGACGGCAGCAGGCGTCGAGAAGGTCACTCCGGCCGCTGAAGATATACTGACGTCGTCTCAGAGAGACATGCTCGAATGGCTCGATCTGATCAGAAGGAAAGTAGTTCCTGAAGATGGAAGCCGTCCCGACTGGCAGGGAATCCTTGATGAAATCAAGACAATGGAACGCTACGTGAAGCAGTTCACGTATTAAGGAGCAGATATGGTACACAGACACATACTTAAACTAAATACCAGATACGTCGGGGAAATCCTACGAGGCCGCAAACGCTTTGAGGTCCGGAACAATGACCGGAGCTTCCAGCGCGGGGATGAGGTACAGTTCGTAGTCGTGAATGACGACGGAGAGCCGGCAGTAATCGGCGCGAAGCAACTGGCTTCCGAATATGCAGCTCTTGAAGATCTGGTATTCCGGATCACGTTCGTAGTTACCGGATACGGCCTGAAGGAAGGATATTGTGCATTCGGATTCGAGGAGGTGGAGGAGTGAGAAAATTCATAACAGCTGAGGAAGCAATCAACTTGCTACCGGACAGCGACTACGTTCATACATTCTTTAATGTGCCGTTCGGATTATTGGGAGCTGATTGGAGTCGTGAAGATGTAATCGATAAGTTTAAAACGTCAGATAGGATAGAACTGACAGGAGAACAAGCCAGAGGTTTAGGACACGGGCTGGCCGTTTACAACAATGACACAAAGAAGCAATCAGAAATCCTTTTTGTTGAGACTGACATGAAAAAATTGATCAGCTTCGATCCAGATGAGGAGGTAGAGGATGCCGATTAAGCCGGAGAACAAAGGCAGATATCCGAAAAACTGGAAGCAGATAAGAGCAGATATCCTGGAAAGAGCTCATAACAGATGCGAATTCTGTGGAATAGAAAACTATTCCATCAAGGAAAACGGTTCGAAGGTAGTGCTGACGATAGCACATCTTGATCATACTCCGGAGAACTGCGACTACAGCAATCTGAGAGCGCTATGCCAGAAGTGTCACAACACATATGATGCCAAACATAGGGCAAAAACAAGGAGAAAAGCACATGAAACTAAATATGGAGCAGCAGAGAAAACATTTTGAAAACCATATAGCGACTTTTATGGATTATGGAAATATTAAGATACTGGACTTTAAGCGTCCGGATTCAACAACCTATAGGATCAGATTCTTATTTGAGGAGGATTATTACAGGCTGCATATATCCGGAGACCTCGGAGAACTTATAGCAGCGAATTACAAAAATATGACCTGGGAGGGGTTCGGAGATTTTGTTAATGATCCGGGATACTTCGAGGGGAAGATAATAACTCACAGCAGGCCAATATATGAGTATGACTACGATCTCGCCAGAGAGGAACTGGAAAAGAGACTTGCCGAGTATGATTTTATTCCGGATTTTGACTTTGAGGATGAAGAAGAACTCCGTGAAGAAAAGATAGAGGAAATATTAGATGACTTCGACGACATAAGAGGAATTGGCAGCAAGGGATACGAGGCATTAAGGGAACTCGACAGCGACTGCTGGGATTATATACGCGACATAGGGAAATATGAAACCGGGATCCTTGAACTCTATCTGATGGCTTTTGAACTGGCTAAGAAACAATTAGAGGAGGCGAACACATGATACAAACATACAGGAGGTGAAAAAAAAGACACTTAAATACCCAAAAGAATTATATGTTGACTCCGGTTATTTCGATGGAGATATGGATTGTGAATATATTGATGAAATTCAAAAACTCGTAAAGGTAAGAAAACAGCATGAATGTTGTGGTTATGGGAAAGTATGTAAAAAGAAAATCAATCTTGGAGATTATGCAGTAGTTGATAAGGCTTTATTTCCGGGAGAAGGGTGGAAGAGTTGTTATATCTGCGTACCGTGTATCGAAGAATTTTTGGAAGAGAGTGGTCAAGTTGAGTCACAGGAGAGTGAGATATGAATAGATCAGGACTATGTTGGACATGTTCTGCAAGGGCAACCTGCAAGGCGTTCAATAAGGATCCAAATGCAAATGTAGTTGAATGCGGCAGATATGCGTCAGAAATAACCCTTGATTTTTCTTTGAGATCATTATTCGAAGATTACACGGACACTCAGAAACTGGTTGGAATGATAGGAGAGAAGCTAATAAAAGATGACTAAAGAAAGAATAAAGGCAATCAATGACTGGTTAAATATTCACTGTCGTAAATGTGGAAACAATATCGATATCGGTACTGGCTATGTCAACTGCGATGCGGAGTGTGAAGTACAAAAAGATATAGGTATCGCTTGCATCCACTATCGACCGGTATACGATGAGGAATGAGAGAATGAAAACACGTTGCAAAGATAAGAATGGCGACTACATCTACGAGGGTGACATACTCCATGTTGAAGAATATCCCGGCAAGTATGTAGGTGGCTCCTTGGATTTTGAAGGGCTCGTGACTATCGAAGACGGCAAAGCGATGGTCATATATTTAGATATAGGTGAGTCAGAAAGTTATCCAATATCCATGTTTCCAAAAGAGGGCAGGGAAATATATCCCGAGAAATGGAGATATAACTATTGGAGATCATTATACCTGGGAGGCAAGCCGCCTGCGGAATTATGGAAAACTGAATTATACAGACAACATTTTGACACAAAAGAAAAGGAGAAAAGCAGATGACAAAAGAAGATTTGGAATTGAAAGAAGCAAGAGACGAGTGCGTGAGGCTGGGACTTCTGCAGAAGCAGGGAAAGAATCTCAACGGTACCGACACCTATGTCAAGACTGAGAAGGGAGAGAGGATATTCAGGGAGCTTCTCGAGGATGCAAAGCGGAGGAATAGATAATGGGATATAAACCACTTAATATGTTTACAGCCAAGACAGATGAACTGAAGAAGCTTATCCGGGAACATCCGGATTATCCGATAATCGTAGTGTGTAATAGTGATGTCGTTGCGGACGAAAATGGATGGTGGTATGCGCCGGAGATCAGCTTCAAGACCGGAGTCATCCTTGACTGCGAGCAGGACATCAATGACGAGAAGGTCTACATAGATGAAGACGACTTCGAGGAAGATATCAGATATATGCTGGAAGACAGGGAAGATCTTGAAGATGTATCTGACGAAGAGTTTGACAGAGCTGTCGAGGAAGAGATGAAGAAGTACGAACCGTACTGGAAGAAAGTAATAGCGATTTATGCAGATGTGTAGGAGGGGTAAATGGAAGGATATACAAGAAATTGGATGAAGGAAAAGCTGGGGAGCAGAGGTACAGATAAACTTATCGACTGGCTTGACAGCGTAGGATACTTCGAATGTCCGGCAGCACAGAAGCATCACAGCAACTATAAGGGAGGGTTGCATGATCACAGTATCAAGGTGGCGTCTGAGCTGCAGAACCTCACAGACAAATTAGGGCTTGAATGGGAGCGGAGCGAGTCACCATATGTAGTCGGACTTCTCCATGACATCTGCAAGGTGGATGATTACAAGTACGACTTCGAGCTGCTTCCATTCCCGGAAATAAGATTCGATCCGGATCACAGTGGCCATGGAATGAAGTCAGTGATGTTGTTGGCCGGACATATCGATCTCACTGAAGAGGAGAAATACTGTATCGTATACCACATGGGACCGTATACCGATCAGAGTGAGTGGAAATACTACAACAAGGCAATCGAGAAATATCCTAACGTCTTATATACACACATGGCGGACATGATAGCCTCAAAGCTTAGGGAGGGCAGAGCATGATCAAAGTAGAAAAAAGTACAGTCGAATTTGAGGGAGACCGTCTTATGGTGCTGTCTGATTTTGCACTAATAGTAAAGGCGCTGCTCGACACAGGAACCAGGTTGGATCAAATAGAGAGAGCTGTATCGATAGCTCAGAAGTCACCCGAAGAATTGAAGAAAGAACATGATGACTATATTGATTCACTGGACATAGGCGAGGCATTGAGACTGCTGCAGCTGGAGAAGAGTATACTCGCAAGACATGCGAGAATGGATAAGGAGGGAGAGTCATGACACAGGAAGAGAAAAGAGAAATTGTGGAGATCATCAAAAATAAGGAGCTTGGTCTGCTTGAAAAAGGTCCGGCGATAAGGAAGATGCTGGATAACTTCAGGAGCTTCGGGAAGTATGAGATCACGAGTGCACTGGAAGTGCTGTGGGGCGCATGCTATGAGGAGAGGATCCATCTGAGAGAAGGGTACAGACAGGATGAAGCGACCACGGCAGCAGGCTATGAGAAGAGCAACAGTTAGATTCTTTGTGGAGAGGGAATATGATAGCTGAAGATTATTTACAGTCGATAAGGGATATGAAGGGCGAGATAGATTACCTGAAGAAAGCAAGGGAAGATGTGGCCAATGATATCGGATATATGAACTCTTCGGGCCTTAATCCTGACAGGGTTCAGTCATCCGGAAGAAAAGACGGGCTTGAAATGATGGCCATCAAACACATGAAGAGGCTGAGCGCGGTTGATAAAAAGATCCACAATAAGATCCTCGTGTACAACGCCAAGAGGTACAAAGTTATAGTACTCATTCACCGACTGCCGGATGACCAGCGCCGCCGATTCCTGGTGGACTATTACCTCGACGGAATGAGCATGGCCAAACTGGCGAGAGAGTACAGATACGAGAATATTAAGAGTGCATACAATCTTAAACGGAGAGCAGTCAAATTATTCTCGAAAAACTTTGAAAGTGATATCCAAGGATTTGATAAAGAGATATTACCAAAATTGAAAAAAAATGATAAAAAAGAAATTGCAAAACTATCTCAAACCGTGTCAAATACTGGGAAAGAAACAAAATAAAAGATGGTGTATATATGGTGAATAATCATGTGTTAAAATGATATCGTGAAAAGAGTTCGAGAGGATGACTCGAAAACTTTTCCTGTTGCTTTTCTCAGAGAGAATGAATGCGCTCCTTGCGGGGCGTATTTATTTTCCTGGGAATTTTTTATGAGCAATTATTTTTTGCTAAGTTTTAAAATGACAAAGAAAGATAAAGAGTACGTCGAGTACTGTATCGCCACAGATCCACACATCTTTTACAGCTGGAGTAAGTGGCTGAGAGTCAGGGCCGAAGTTCTGGACCTCGATAAATATGAGTGCCAAATTTGTAGGAATAAATATCACAGATATCGGAAAGCCAATACAGTCCATCATGTCAATCACTTGAAGGACAGACCTGAGCTAGCACTGTCAGTCTACTACACTGATCCGGCTACGCACACGCGCAAGCGGCAGCTGATTAGCCTGTGTCATGACTGCCATGAGGAGGTACATGGTTGGAGGTCGAAGGACGGTCATGCCATCATACCATTAACCGAAGAACGATGGGACTGATCGGTGCCGATCGGAACATTTTCCTCCGAGATCGGCGGCGCGGCGCGAGCATACCCCCGGTGGCATTTTGGCCAAAAAATAAGGCGCTCCCCCGAACGGTGCGGCTCTCGACATTTTAAGAAAAATCACTTTTTTCACGTGAGGGTGGTCTGAGATGAAGCAATCTGGAAAAATAAACAGAAACACTATTAAAAATGATCTGAAAGAGCAACTTAAGAAAAATGGTAATACGTCGAGATACTATCTCGATCTGATCGAGGATTACATGCGCCTTTGGGACACAAAGAACTCTCTCTACAAGGATATAGAGGAGAGGGGGGTGACCTGTTACTGGTGCAATGGCGGCGGCCAGGAAGGTTACAAGCAGAATGACAGCATTGCTGCAGCCTTGAAAGTCAACGCTCAGATGTTGAAGATCCTCGACAGCCTCGGTATTAAACCATCACTAGTAGTCGTGGATAACGAGGATGACGAAGACATCGACCTCTAAATACAGCCGGCACATCACTCCATTCATGGAGCTGGTTGAGTCCGGGAAACTGCGAACTTCGAAAGAAATTAAGGCTCTTGTCAATCATATAAAATGGTGTTTCGACAACGAAAACATATATGTCGATGACGACCTGGCGGACAGATACCTCGGGATGGCCAAGTATTTTCCGTTCGAGGATGTGTTCCCCTGGCAGCGGTTTGTGATCACACTTCACGACTGCGCCTTCTACCGGGATTCGAGCATACCCCGCTGGCCTGATCTTTTTTGCATGATCGGCCGAGGCGCCGGCAAGGACGGAACGATAGCCCTTGAGTCGGCGATACTTGCATCACCGTTCAATGGGATCAAGGGATATGATGTGGACATATGTGCAAACAACGAGGAACAGGCGCTCCGGCCGGTGCTGGATATAGTCGCGGCATTTGACGGAGCTGATCCGCCTGAGAAGAAAAAACTGAAGAAGTACTACCACTGGTTAAAGGAATCAGTCGAGTGTACCAAGACTCAGGCGATGATAAGAGGGCGAACCAACAACCCAAAAGGGAAGGATGGTATGCGCTCCGGCATAGTGGTCTTTAACGAGATCCACCAGTACGAAAACTACTCAAACATAAACGTATTTACGACCGGCCTCGGTAAGCATCCGCATCCACGCCGGTCTTACTTTACTACAAACGGAGATGTCAGGGAAGGTCCGCTTGACGACCTGCTCGACACATCGGAAGGGATACTGTTTGGCGGCGAACCGGACAACGGGTTGCTGCCTTTTATATGCCGACTTGACAGCAAGGACGAAGTCCACGATCCGGCAAACTGGGAAAAGGCGAACCCGTCACTGCCTTACCTTCAACATCTTCGTCAGGAGACAGAGAAGGAGTACAGAGACTGGGTTAAGAGCCCGGCGAGGCTTCCGGCGTTTATGACCAAGAGGATGAACATCCCCGACGGATCCAGCGAGATCAAGGTCACAGATTATGACAACATCAAGGCGACCAACATAGAACTGCCGGACCTTACCGGATGGAACTGTGTGGCCGGCATTGACTTTTCGAAGGTCACTGACTGGGTGAGCGTATGCCTTCACTTTAAGCAGGGAGACAAGAGATACGACATATCCCATTCATGGATGTGCACAGCATCAAAAGATATCCCGCGGCTTAGGTGTCCGTGGAAGGAATGGGTCGAGAATGGCCGCCTTACCCTGGTTGATGATGTGGAGATACATCCTGAATACATCACCGACTATATCGCAGAATATAAGACCATGTTCACGATACGCGGGATAGCGATAGATGACTTCCGGTATGCGCTGATGGCAAGAGCACTCAATAAGATCGGCTTCGATCCCAAAGAAAAGAAAAACCTGAAGCTGGTAAGACCTTCGGACATCATGAGGATCGCACCGGTGATTGATTCAGTGTTTGCAAACCGTAACTTTGTGTGGGGAGACGCCCCGGAGCTAAGGTGGGCGACAAATAACACGAAACTCATCCGGTATGGCCGCAAGCTTGGGACATCCGGCGATGCAGATGTCGGCAACTATGTATATGGCAAAATCGAGGCAAAGAGCCGGAAGACAGACCCCTTCATGGCGCTTGTGGCTGCCATGACAATAGAGGACAAGATTATAGAGAGGCGGTCAGGTAAGAGAAGATACCTTCCTACAGTCTCGTATTAAGGAGCAGAGATGGCTTTTAACATTTTTCGATGGCTAACAAAAAAGACAGACGAAGACACAGAAGTAGGCCGCAGTGTCAAAGTGTCCGGCTTCAGCGATGAGGAAGAAGGAAGCACCTATGTGGATGTGGGTCTGTATATCCAGGCTATGGCTTTTTGGGCTGCAATCAGGAAGATCGGCTCCGCGGTGGCTGCAGTTGAATGGCAGACCATAAGGCGCGGCAAGAACGTCAAAGCGCGGGAATACTGGTCATGGAACTATGATCCGAACCCGAATCAGACGCGAGAAGAGTTCTTTCAACAGCTGATATCGGAACTGTACCTGCATCAGGAAGCGCTGGTCATTGAGACGCGCAAAGGGAACCGATACGTGGCAGATGCTTTTTCAACCATCCAGCACATAGATGGAGATATCTACTCGGATGTAGTGATTAGAGGAGAGTCATACCCCGGAACTTTCGCCTCATCGGATGTGATACACATCACACTCCCGGGCTTTCGGATCAAGACGATGCTCGATGCGATTGCATCAAACAATTCACAGATGATCAAGAGTGCGACCGGGAACTTCCTGAGAGGCCAGGGCACAAGAGGTATCCTCAACATCTCGGATACAGCCGAAGCGGAAGAGGACTTCGAGGAACACTACGAGGATCTTATAAATGACAAGTTTAAAAAGTATTTCAAGGAAGCAAACGCAGTACTGCCTTTATGGGAAGGCTATGAGTTCAAACAGACCGAGACGACCGGCGGAAGTACTAAATCCAGCTTGACAGGATCCCGCGATATCAAAAATATGATGGATGACATTGTAGAATACACAGCCCAGGCGATAGGTATTCCAATATCGGTCCTTACCGGCAAAAACATGACCGACAAGGATTTTCAAACGTTTATGACATATCCGGTCAAGCCGATAGTCGAAGCCATTGAAAGCGAGATTAACCGCAAAGTCTACGGACAGAAACTTGTGTCAGCTGATACATATATCTCTCCGAACCTTGCAAAGATCAAGTATACAGATGTGTTTGATGTGGCCAATCCTATCGACAAACTGATAGGATCCGGAGCATTCTGCGTGAACGACGTAAGGATGAGGCTCGGTCTTGACGTGATCGATGAAGACTGGGCATGGCAGCATTGGATGACCAAGAACTACTCCCCGACAGAAGAATTGCTGGATGGGGTGGAGGATAAAGAAGTTGCACCGGTGCAACAACCGCCGGTAGATGACAGTAAGGAGGAAGAGAAGGATGAAGAATCAGAAGAGTAAATACTATACTCTCGAGTATCGTCCGGAAGAAAAAGCGGCGGATATTTACATCTTCGGAGCAATCACATCATGGGCTTGGGAAGAGCTTGGCGAGATGTCGAGCTACGGACTTGTCAAGCAGCTGAAAGAGATCCCTGAAGATGCAGCCATCACCGTTCATATTAACAGCAACGGCGGTGAGGTCAAGGAAGGCCTTGGCATATATAACGCGCTTAAAGGACGAAATGTAACTACAGTCTGCGAAGGCTTCGCAGCCTCAGCGGCAAGTGTGGTCTTTTGCGCAGGGAAAACAAGGATCATGCAGCCGGCCAGCCTTTTGTTTATACATCAGGCGCTTATGGCCACAATCGGCAACGCAGACGAACTTGAAAAGGATGCACAGGACCTTCGAAAGATCACAGAAGCGATCGTTAACAGCTATAAAGAGGCGGGCGTAAGCTTGTCGGATGATGAGATCATGGATCTTTTAAGGGCTGAGACATGGATCGCTCCGGATGAAGCTCTCGATATGGGATTTGCCACGCAGATATCTGACGAGGAACCTGAAGAGGGAGCGTACACGAATGATGCGATGCAGAGCATCATGAATGCCGTTAAGAATAAAAACAACGACGTCAGACATCTGACATATGACATGTCGATCACATGCGAAGACGGATCGCTTGACAGGTTCAAGGAGCTCGCTGAGCACATGAGCGCGACGGTCGAAAGGCTGGAAAACGTAGCCACCAATACCTTGC
The DNA here is from genome assembly GCA_016281085.1 of Lachnospiraceae bacterium. Classification (GTDB taxonomy): domain Bacteria; phylum Bacillota; class Clostridia; order Lachnospirales; family Lachnospiraceae; genus UBA2868. Next base: position 12,532 of record JAEEHY010000324.1, on the reverse strand, counting down.
CGCAGAATCCGGCAAAGGTGGAACATACAACAGGCTTTTTTGGATTTAAGGAAGCCGAATAACTATTAACAAGCCGGAAAAGACGGCAAAGGAGGTAAAATATGAAAAACAAAGATGCATTGAATGCAACACAGCTCGAGATTGCACAGCGCATATCTAACGCTGCAAAGGAGGGCAACCAGGCAGACTTCGAGGCAGGTCTTCAGGAGATGTTTCAGAACATTCATGATCAGATCGTGAATGAGGCAGAGGCCATGAAGGATGTAAGTGATGCTACCATCCTCGCGCAGAGAGGTGTTCGCCAGCTTACATCTGAGGAGAGGAGTTTCTACATAAACCTCATCGACAAGATGAAGGCCGCAGGATCAACCAATCCGATGAACGCGCTTACAAACACCGACAAGACCTTCCCTCTTACCATCATCACTCAGGTAATGGAAGACATGAAGCAGGAGCATCCTCTTCTTGCTGCAGTTGATACCGTATCTGTATCAGGTCTTACAAAGATACTGCTTAATGCAGACGGTGGCGACAATGCTACCTGGGGAGCTCTTGAGAGTGCTATAACAAAAGAGATCGACTCCGCTTTTAAGGAAATCGATATGACACAGAATAAGCTGTCGGCATGGATGCCTATCTCAATCGACATGCTTGAGCTTGGAGCTAACTGGCTTGACACTTATATCAGGACATGCCTCTCAGAAGCATTGGCGATCGGATTCGAGAATGCGATCGTTACCGGTACCGGCAAGGACATGCCTATAGGTATGGACCGTCAGGTACAGGATGATGTGACCATAGTAGGCGGCGTATATCCTCAGAAGGACGCAATCGCAGTAACAGATCTCAAGCCTGCAACATACGGTAACCTCATCTCAATGCTCGCAAAGAACGAGCAGGGCAAGAGCCGCGCAGTACGTGATCTTATCCTTGTATGTAATCCCCAGGATTACTACAAGATTGTGATGCCTGCGACAACGATAATGACTCCGGATGGCAAGTATGTCAATGACGTACTTCCTTATCCGACAAAGATCATCCCTTCAGTGGCATGTGCAACTGATGAAGCCATCCTTGGCATGGGTAAGAAGTACTTCCTCGGTGTAGGTGGTAAGAGGGGTATCCAGTTCTCTGACGACTATAAGTTCCTTGAGGATAAGAGATACTACAAGATCGTAGCGTATGCAAACGGTCGTGCAAAAGACAACAACTGCTTCTTAAGGCTCGACATCAGCGGCCTGAAGAGGCTTATCCCTGAAGTTATCACTGTGGATCCGTCGGATTTTTAGTAAGCTTGGATGTTAAAGCTGACGTTCATGCAAGCGTATTAGGATATACGGTCAGCGATCTGCAGAGCGACGTAACTGTAAACAGCAATGAGATTACAGGTACTCTCGCTTACGTAACTGACTTCACAGGCTTCTCGGGAGATCCGGAGCTTCAGAAGGGTAATTTCCTTGCACTGTCGTTTGACTCTGATCCCGCTGCTGACAAGATGACTGTACAGCTTGTGGGAGCACAGGTGACTCCGAACGAGATAGTGCTTGATGCTGATAAGGACTGTGTATTCAGGATAACCAACAAGGATACTCAGAACATTATATTCAGGGCATACAAGGGCGGAAAGGTAACTTGCAGGACATATAAGTTAAACAACCTCGTCCTTGAACCTGCAGAATAGGAGGCAGATATGAGAGTACACAGCACAGTGGCTGCCGGAAGCGATTCCGTAAAGGGAAACGTGAAGGCAGAGGAGCCTAAGAAGGAAACCAAGAAGAAAAAATAGCAGGAGGTAAGTGCGATGAGCGCCATAGTTATATCCGAGGAGCTTCTTGCTGAAGCGAAGAACTTCCTGGACATTACGTGGGAAGACGAAGATAGCGATGCTAAGCTCAAAGGGCAGCTGAGGCGCGGCATAAGTTATATATCGGCGAAGACCGGCGTTGATACGTCGGCCTACGCCGGTGAAAATACAAACTATCGCGCACAGGAGCTCTTGTTTAACTATCTTCTATATGATCGCGCCGGAGCGGTCGATCAGTTCAAAAAGAATTACAAGTCCGACATAGTCGGGCTGAGGATCAAATGGGAGGTAGCCAATGCGTCCAAATCAGAAGGTTGAGACATTTCCGGATGGGATTGTTGAAGTATATGTTGAGACAAACAGGACGATCGGCACCGAACCGATAGTGAGGTTGAGGTTTGAGGAGCAGTCGGTCGGCATAAGACGGTACTACGAATCTCAGGAATCAACTGCCGGCAACAGGATCGACAGACTCATCAAAGTGCCTCACACAAATATAGTCAACCGGATGAACATAGCTGTCATGGTCACGGAAGACGGCAAGCAGTACAGGATACAGCGTATCCAGGAGAAGCCGGAAAGACACGTCGATCTGTGGGAGCTTCAGAACATCCAGGTCAAGATAAGAGAGCAGTGAGATGGCGAATATACGATGCAAGATTGAAAACCTTGACGAAGCGATCGGCTCAATACTCGAAGAGTACAGAGACGACATCACGGAGGCAACCAAGCAGGCAGTGAAGGTAGTAGCTAATGTAGCCAAGGAAGAAGTCAAAGCCGGATCACCGGTCGGAAAATACACCAAGCACAAAGGTCGGTACAAAAAAGGCTGGGCGGTTAAAGAGGAAACAGTCAGCAGGCTGCAGGCCAAGGCCATAGTACACAACCGCACTGATTACCAGCTGGCCCATCTGCTTGAAAAAGGGCATGTGCTGAAAAGAGGCGGACGAACACTCGGACGCGTTCCTGCACAGGTACACATAGCACCGGCAGAAGAGCACGCTATCAAGAATTTTGAGGAGGCAGTGGAGAAGATTGCGAAAGGATGAAATAGTCAAAAACATCTGTGATCAGCTTGTCGAGGATGAACTCATTACGGACTACAGATACGATCATTTCCGGGAAGATGAAGCGGTTCCATTACCGTTTGCGGTCTATCGACGCGTAGCGCCTCAAAACTTTGCTGCAGATAATAAAGTATATTATCCCGGAAACAATGTTGATCTGGAAGTATATGCGTCCGATCCGGATGAGATGGTCGAGATCATGGAGAGTATCAGCGCCAGGCTCGATGAAGCAGAACTTTTTTACAAAATAGCCGCAGACACGGCTTATATTAACTCGGAAGATATGTACGAGTCACTATATGAACTTTAAGGAGGAAAAGAAATGGGTAACAAGGTAAAGTATGGCCTTAAGAACGTCCATGCGGCTAAGGTAACATTCGACGACAACGGATATCCGATATTCGGTATTCCGAAGAAAATTCCCGGAGCAGTTAACCTGTCGCTGGACAAGTCAGGCGATCCCACAGAGTTTTATGCCGATGATGACAAGTACTTTGTGGTAAACAACAACAACGGATACTCGGGAGATCTCGAGATAGCCCTCATACCTGAATGGTTCAAGGAGGAAATCCTTAACGAGGTCAAGGACAGTAACGGAGTCCTTCTCGAGGACGCAGATTCACAGAGCGTACACTTCGCTCTCATGTTTGAGTTCACCGGTGACAAGAATGCCATAAGGCACGTTGCATACAACAACACCGTGACCCGTCCTAAATTGGAAGGGAAGACAAGAGAGGATTCGACCGAAGTCAAGACAGATATACTGACCGTCACAGCTGCACCCTGCAAGTTCAGGATAAGCGGCCAGGATGTCAGGTACGTTAAAGCATCATCGGGTGATGCTACATCACCGACAGCTTACAACAACTGGTATTCGTCAGTATATGTTCCAGATACACTGCCTACGGGTATAACGATATCCGGAGGATCCAGTGTATCGGTTGGTGAGGATCTTACCCTCACTGCAGTGACCGTACCTGCTACAGCAGCAGTTAACTGGTCAAGCTCTGATGAGGATGTTGCTACAGTTGCGGACGGAGTTGTTACAGGTGTATCAGCCGGATATGCAAGGATCACAGCTGAGCTCGACTCGGATCCGACCAAGTACGATACAAAGATCGTAGAGGTCACAGCATAAGACATAAAAAGGATACAGCCCCTGCTCGGTTCCGGGCAGGGGCTTTTGTGAAAAGGAGAGAAGCATGTATAAGGAATTAGAACTTGAACTGGCGAATGGTTCCATACAGAAGGTGCCCTTTAAGGCATGCGGTACCACGTCATGGAGGTACTACCAATTTACCAAGAAAGAAGTACTGAAAGAGTTGGCCATACCGAATATACCTGAGAATTATAACACACTGGATATGGTGTATTCTAAGCTCGCATATATCATGAACAAGCAGGCGACAGCCAAGACAGCGAGCGACATGGCAAACATAAGCGAAGACGACTATTTGGAGTGGCTTGAGAACTTTGCGTCGATGGAATTTTGCACGCACTCAGCAGAGCTTCTTGATATATATCTGAATAACAAAGAAACGAATAGTGACGCAAAAAAAAATCCCGGCCAACCGACAGAGAGCTGACATCGGCTCTTTATTTGTTAAGGGCGAAACAGCTGGGACTTACACTTGATGAGATGGAGCAGCTGGAAGAAGGCGTCATTTATGACATGATCACAGAGTCTTTAAATGATACGGCAGAGGATGCTTATACAGAGATGGCCACACAAGAAGACTTTGACAGATTTTAAGGTGAAATAATGGCAGTAGGCGGACGAATTAAAGGAATCACAATTGAGATAGATGGCGACACCACCAAGCTCACCAATGCGATCAAGCAGTCAGAACAGCAGATCAGACAGAGCACAAGTGGACTTAAGGATGTAAACAACCTCCTTAAGATGGATCCCGGGAATACCGAACTGCTAAGCCAAAAGTACAAACTCCTGCAGACGGATATCGACGGATGCAAGACCAAACTTACTACCCTCAAAGAAGCTCAGCAGCAGATGGTACGCGAAGGCAAAGTCGGTACCGATGAGTATGACAAGCTCCAGCGGGAGATTGTAGAGACAGAGCAGAAGATCAAGAGTCTCACAAAGGAGATGCGGAACTTTGGCTCCGTGTCTGCTCAGCAGGTAGCCCTTGCCGGTGAGAAGGTCAAGAGCTTTGGTGATGGCATGCAGAATGTTGGCCAGAAGCTCATGCCGGTTACAGCTGCATTAACTGCAGCAGGAACAGTCAGTGTACAGAAATTTGCTGAAGTTGATAAGACCATGACTCTTACCAATCAGACGATGGGCAACACTAAGGAGCAGGCAGATCTTCTCAACAGGGCAATGAAAGATGCCGCCATGAACTCGACATTTGGCATGAATGACGCAGCTCAGGCATCACTTAACTTTGCAAGGGCAGGACTTTCGGCAGAACAGGCAGCTGCCGCGATGGCTCCGGCTATGAACCTTGCAGCAGGTGAAGGCGGCAACCTGGATACAGTGTCTGCAGGCCTCGTGGCTACGATCAATGGTTTTGGTGACAGTTTTCAAAACACATCCCACTATGCGGATGTATTTGCGATTGCATGTAATAAATCAGCCTTGGATGTAGATGGCTTATCAGAAGCCATGAGTATCGCGGCTCCTGTGTTTAAGACAGCCGGATACAGCGTTGACGACGCAGCCCTCTATATGGGTGTTATGGCAAACAATGGTATTGAAGCATCCGAGGCAGCCGATGGTCTTAAGACAGGTCTTGCAAGACTTGTAGCCCCCGCGAAGCAGGGCAAAGAGGCAATGATAGACCTCGGACTTATGACAGAGGATGCCATCTCAGGGAAATTTGTCTCGGCATTTACCAATGCAGACGGCTCAATGAAGTCGTCTATAGAGATACAGAGTATCCTACATGACAAGTTCAAAGACTTGTCAGAGTCTGAGCAGATAGCAGCGGCTTCCGCCATCTTTGGCAAGAACCAAATGTCCAAGTGGCTGGCACTCATTAACACAGCGCCTGAAGACGTGCAGGCACTCTCGGCAGAAATCCAGGGATGCGCCGGTACAACTGACGAGATGGCAAAAGCCATGATGAGCGGCTTCGGAGGTTCACTTGAAAAGCTTAAATCAAGTGTAGATGTGGCTGCCGAGTCATTGGGTGAAGCGCTGGCTCCGACCATATCAAAAGTCGCTGATGCGATCCAAAAAGCAGTAGATTGGTTCAATTCGCTCGACTCAGAGGAACAGACGGCAGTAGCAAATGCGCTCCTACTTGTGGCAGCTCTCGGGCCTGTGCTCATAGTGGGCGGCAAGATCGTGTCCGGCTTGGGAACCATAATGACACTTGCTCCCAAGGTAGTCGGTGGATTTAATGCGATCACCGGTGCCGTAGGGAATATAGTACCCTCTATGTCAAGCGCCCTGCCTGCGATCACAAGCTTCATGGAGGCCGATATCGGAGGAGCCCTTGCAGCGGGCGGCGCTACGGCTGTTGGTACGGCTGCGGCTGCGGTCGGTGGTTCGATAGTTGCCTTCTTTGGAGGCGCCGAGTTCGGTAAGATGATCGGAACATATATGTTCCCGGATGATGCCGAACTGTATGCGCATTATGCAGGTATAAGCGGAACTCTCGAACTTGTAAAAGACACGGCGGTCACTTTCGCCGAGCGTACACAGGAACATGTACAGACTGCATGGGGCAATGTCCAGGAAGCCGGAGCCGTGATGGCAGAACGTACCGGAGAACACCTGGATAATATCAAACAGTCTGCCGGCGACACCTTCAATAATGTGATCGAAGCCGGGAACACACTTAAAGACCGTACATCCGAGCACTTCGAGACCATGAAGACGAATGTAGGAACTTCGCTCGATAACGTCAAGGAAGCGGCCGGTACTTTCGTTGATCGGACGAACGAACACTTTGAGAACTTCAAGACGAAGACGGGGGAAGTATTTACCAATGTCCAGGAAGCAGCCGGTACTTTAAGAGACCGTACATCCGAGCACTTCGAGACCATGAAGACGAATGTAGGTAATGCAATGAGCAACCTGCAGTCGAATGTAAATGATTTTAAGGACAAAGCTACCTCGAACTTCGACTCCGTTAAACAGAAGGTCAGCGACCTCGGAAGTGCAGCACAGGAGAAGTTCAGCTCGATGCAGTCTCATGTGTCGAGCGCGATCGACAAGGTTAAGTCAGTGCTCGACTCGTTGAAACAGAAGTTTGACGACATCAAGTCGCATATTTCGAGTACTATAGACTGGCTGAAGGGATGCTTTAACTTTGACTGGAGGCTTCCTGACATCAAACTGCCTCATTTCAGCGTAAGCGGAAGCTTCTCACTGGATCCGCCATCTACGCCGCATTTTAGCGTGGACTGGTATGCGAAGGCCATGGAAAAAGGTATGATCCTCAACAGCCCGACCATCTTTGGAGCGATGGGCGGCAGACTCCTTGGAGCAGGTGAAGCCGGGCCCGAGGCAGTAGTAGGTGCGTCATCACTACAGAGCATGATCACAAATGCAGTTGCTGCCGGAGGCTACGGAGGGGATATAGTCATCCCGATATACCTTGGTAATACAAGGCTTCAGACCATGGTCGTTGAGGCTCAGAAGATAAGTGATTACAGAAGCGGAGGCCGCTGATGGTTAATGTATTAAGAGTAAACGGGGAGTGGTTGCCAACGCCTGAAGGCAATCTCTCCTTCAAAGATACAAAGATAATGACAGAGAAAGAATCGGAGGCCGGCACTACGCTGGCGCTGGTCACAAGACTGAGCAAGCTCACGATAGCCGGTAAATGGCATCTGTCAGGCATATGGGCTGAGAGGTTCCGGGCGCTGAGGAACGAAGACACAGTGATGGTGGAAGCATATTATCCGGATAGGAATCAGCTGACCGAGAGAGAGTGCTTTTTTAAGATCACCGGAGAAACACACCTGGTTAACGCGAGAAAGCAGCTGATGCATGAGGGCGGCTTGTATGAGGTCGAGGTTGAGATAGAGGAACTTTAATGTATAACGTATCGGACGCTTATAAGGTCGCTATGGCCAGACCTGTACAGCGGGGGAAGCTGTCGGGGACAATTGAATCTAAGAGCGGCTCATGGAGCGTGGACTATATCAACGACAATATAGGAAAAGGATCCTTCTCACTCACCAACCAGTGTTCCGGAAATGATAATGTCGAGATTGGTACGGTATATACTGCAGAACTCAGCTGTGTATTTATGGACCTTGATATAGAACGGTATCAGTGGCAGGACAGTATCGTTCGGCCAATACACTCACTCAGGCTCGGTGATGGCACCTACGAACCGGTACCGCTCGGTGTATTTAACGTCAAACAGGCTGACTGGATAAGTTCCGGAGTCGAGATCAAGGCATATGATAATATGGTCAAGCTCGATAAATCCTGTGCTATCAAGACCATGCAGGGGAGTATATACACGCTCCTGTCAATGGCCGCATATGCATGCAGGGTAGAACTTGCTCAGAGTGAAGAATACATACAGTCGCTTCCGAACGGAGACATAGAGCTGACTGTATTTGTCGATAATGACATCGAGACATGGCGTGATCTTGTCGCATGGTGTGCGCAAACTACAGGAACCTTTGCCATCATGGACAGAGCCGGCCGCCTTGAACTGAGGACGTACGGAACAGAACCGGTAGATGAGATCAACTACGACCGAAGGATCACAGGCTCGAAGTTCTCGGACTTTGAGACACGATACACAGGTATGTCGATCGTCAATATATCGGAAAAGAGCACGACATACTATAACGTGCTTCCGGATGACGGCCTGACATATAACTTAGGATCCAATCCACTACTGCAGACAGGATTTGAGGATGTGCTTGAGCAGCAGCGCAGAGCCGTCCTGGATGCTTTGACGGTAATCGAGTATGTACCGTTCGAAGTCTCTATGATATGCCCTCCGGCGTATGACCTGGGAGATATCGTGATCTTCAAGAACGGCATTGCAGACGGAGATAAGATAAGCTGTATCACCCAGTACGATTGGAAGTATGGAAATGACTACTCCATCAAAGGAGTGGGGCAGAACCCGGAGCTTGCATCGGCGAGATCAAAGACTGACAAGAATCTGACCGGCATAATGAAATCCGGGGAAGAGAATAAGATCCAGTACTATTCCTTCACTAATGCATCGGATATCAAGATTGAGGATGGTGAGACCAAGACCATCATAAATATAAGATTCCAGTGTACACAGCCGACAACAGCGATATTCCATGCGGAGGTACTGCTGCAGGCTGAGACTACGGTTGATGACATCACGTACAAGGATGCGATCGGTAAGGTACTGTACTACTTTAATTCCGAGCTCGTGATCGACTATGAGCCACAGCAGGTATGGATGGATGGGCGGCACATGCTGCATCTTCTTTATTACTTCAATCTACAGAATACGCAGATAAATGACTTCGACGTGCGGCTCAATATGACCGGCGGCTCGGCATTTATCAAACAGATGAGCATCAAGGCGGCCATCTACGGGCAGAACCTGTATGCTACGGATAAGTTTGACGGAATAATCAAGATCACTGAGGACTTCAGTGATATGGCTCCGGTACTGATCCCTGAGCTTAACATCCTCAACACCATGACAGAGGAGCTGGCGAGCGAGATGTTCGAGGAGATTACAGACGGATGCAGCGATGACTTCTCGGGTGTGGTCGCTGTACTTGAGACACTCACTATAACAAGCATGACCGGAGAGACGGTGGAGGTAACGACGGAATGAGAGGAACTTGTGAGATCGTATTAAAAGATAAGAACAACAGGATCGTGCACCATGAAAAAGAGCACAACCTTGTTACCAATTTTTTCCAGGAATATTTCAAAGAGCTCGGTCCTATCAAGGGACTGCCTTATAACTACAGAATCGAGAACATGGTCGGAGGCATCCTTCTTTTCCAGAATACCATCGAAGAGGATGCAGATAATGTGCTTCTCCCTGCAGGGAACAAGATGATCGGTAATGCTGCGACTCTTATCGTACAGGGATCAGGTGCTGCAGTTAAAGAACTGGGAACATATATCGCTGACTCCACCAAATGGCTTGACGACGAAACGTATCAGATGAAGTTTGAATGGGCTCCATCGCAGGCTGTAGGAACGATCAGATCGGTATGTCTCACCTCAAGGGCGCACGGCTTTATAGGAGAAGGCAATGAGAGCAGCTACAGTCAGAGAAGCACGCCGGACTCATCACAAACAAACTATGAGGACTTCCGACAGAACTATGCTAACCTTGGATATAACCAGGGACATCAGGCCGGTAATAACAAATGTCATTGCGCATATAATAATGTGGCATATCACATGATCATAAATGCCGCCGAAGGACGTATTCAGGTTAACAAATATAGGATCCCGATGAACTCTATTGATTTCAGGACGGCATTCTCCGGAGATGTTGATAGATTGATAGAGTCAGTGACCGAGAATATCCCATATGAGTATATGGAGGATATAAGGGAGGTAATTCCGAGTGCATACGTATCGATGTCCGACGAGGGCAAGATCTACTTTTTGATCGGAAAGTACGGATATACCTCCGGCTCTACGAGATACTGCTTCAGCGTAAATGCCGCTCACCCTTATATATACTGCGGGACTTACAATATAGTAGATGATTCGTTTACCTGGAAGAGGATAAATGTCTACTCATACTATACAAGAGAGACGGGATTCATGGCATGGTATGACGGCAAGTATCTCCTTATCGCGATCGACAATTACTATTACTATGTAAATCAGCGCTGTGGCGTGATCGATACGGAGAATCTTACCATAGCGGATGTCGGTGGGTTCATATATGGTCGAAGCTGCACGCTTTACAGATGTGATAACCACCAATTTTATTTATACGCCGGAGGAAATGCGCCAACCTCCGATACGTGGGGTCGCGGTACTAAGATTGATGCGGTGAGAGGGGCGTGGGGCCCGCTCAACATGACCAGCGCATACAATGAGTCTGTATACAAAGTCAAAGGGCATAAGCTGGCCGCTTGTACCGGATACAACCCAATGAACTTTAACAGACATGGTGACTACCTTGCGACCATTTACAACCTGCCGCAGGCAATCACCAAGGCGGCCGATCTGACGATGCAGATCACATACACGCTTAATTTCGGAGAGAATGATGGCTAATTTAATCGAGTATGACGGCGAAAGCAAAGTAATCAAACGATTATGCAATATAGTAAACACTCTGATCCGGGACGTGGAAGTCAACGGCGAATCTGTGATCAATGAGGAAAGAGTGGCCGAGATAGAGATGTTGGTACTCGGAGAAGGGGCCGAGAATGCTTATCCGGGCGACCTCGGCAAACAAGCTCATGACCACTCACTGGTGACATCCGGCAATCCTCACCATGTCACAGCCGAGGAATTGGGACTCGGAAGTGTCATTGATCAGATAAATGCGATCATGCAGTCGCTTGGACTGTCATGGGGATGGATCACACACCGAAACGAACAGATGATAGACCACGATGGGAATAGACTTGTATTCCATGGAGTGGGCCTTGAAGAAACTTATAATATTAAATGGAGTGATGGAGGCAATAATGGCTGATAAAACTATACCTCAACTGGAACCAAAGACCACGATATCTTCTACCGATCTTATCCCTATAGACGATAACACACAAACCTATAAGATGACTTTTGCCAACTTCTTAAAGGCGATCCCAGGAGTGGTAAGTATAGCGCTTAATCAAGCCGGGGATGGGTTTGTAGTAACGTTAAGAGATGGGACGTCTGCAGAAATAGTGACTCACGATTCGGCAAAACAAGATACTCTTACTTTTGATTCGACTCCGCAACAGAACTCGCAAAATCCCGTCTATTCGGGCGGAGTGTATGCTGCAGATGTGGCTGTAGCACAGCTGGTGGCTGATGAGGCACAGACAGCAAGACAGGCAGAGGCTGCGCTTGGTCAGGCGATCGCGGAGATGCTCGGAGACCTTGCTAAGTTTGAAGAAAATAATATAGCCTCAAAAACCTACCATGAGAATGATCTTGTAGTCTTGAATGACGGTAAGTTATACAAGGCGACATCCGAGATACAGACAAACACACCACTTGTCCCGGAGACGAATGTCGAACAGACCACGATGGAAGAAGTGTTCCATCGGGTAAAGCCTGTTACAGAAGGCGGTACCGGCGCTGAAAACCAGGTGGATGCAAGACTTAACCTCGGACTGGGCGGGGCTGCTATCAAGAATGTGGCGGATACTGTAGCAGAAAATGATGCAAAGCTTCCCACTGGCGGAGCTGTATATACTGCAATTAAGGCAGTTGCAGACAGACTTAACGACCTTGGACTATATGTAGATAGCGAAGGCTATGTATGCCAATCAATAAATTAAGGAGGACATTATGGCAGCAAGAGAAAGATTAGCGACAGACGAGACTTTGAGAGGAGTGCTTGGAGCTGTGGAGCGCGTAGCACAGGCGATCAACAGGGATTCCGGGAACATTTACGGTTTCCATATTGACGGCGCCGAGAGTGATCCTGCGGCTAAGGTAACTTATCTTAAAGATGCTCAGGGACTGACTCCGGCTAAGATGAACTACACGACCGGAGTGTTTGATTATGGCTCATGGGAGGATGCATTTTTCATGCCT
>JAEEHY010000323.1 GCA_016281085.1 Lachnospiraceae bacterium | reverse complement strand
TAGTGTCAAAAACTTTGGCAGTCTTATATGCAGGATGTGCGAACGCATTATAGAATCGGAGGGGAAGGATATAAGGGTTAAGGATATTTTGTAAATGGAAAAAGTTGGTATTTTACACATTTTTGCTGAAATAATGTATATTTCATAGACCCCAATAATGGTTTTACTCTAAAAGATGTATACTATCCGGAACAGCTGTATATATGTTTTTGACAAGGATATGGATTTAACGGTCATGAGAATGACGCTGTATATAATATCCATATAGCAGCCAAACAAGGAGGCAGATATGATGAGAAAAAAGAAAATCCCGGTTATGTTTGTTTCGCTGATCGTGATGATCATGGCATCATGTTGCGTGGTCAGTGCAGCCGAAAAGAACATAACTATAAATATCAATTTTAATTACCATGATCTTTTCGCGATAATAGCAGAGTATTTGGAAAACTACAATGCATCTGATTCCGATGATATAACTCCGGTTACCTGGGATGTTTCATCCGAGCATCTGATGATAGATACCGATGAAGCAAGGGCATTGTATGAGCGCATACATTCAGGCGATTATCCGACGCTCGAAGAGCTTGAGAATGATCCTGTTGTCAAGAAGCTTGACAGGCTGTCGGACTATTATACAAAGTTGTATGGAGACACATCAAAGATAAATACCCCTGAGAGGAAACAGCTTAGGGAGAAGATATTTAGGAAGTTTATTTCAAGAGGTTCCGCACGGTTGGATCATGTAACCGAAAAAGGTTCAAAGGTCTATGAATATGATGGTCCTTTAAAATACGAATACAAGGCTGAAATAGTGATGGGACTGCCTGCATCGGGAAAGACCACCAGGATAGCTGATCCTGACAGCGAAGCGCTTAGTGCTTTCAGTCTTGACAGTGATGTGATCAAAGAGATGCTTCCGGAATATAAAGAATCACGTGGAGCGGCAGCACAGTCGGTTCATCAGGAGAGCCGCGAAATACTGAACAAAGTCGTAAAAGAGTTTACTGAAGGTAATATGAAAGGCTGTAACGTGATCATCCAGACCACAGGTAACAACATGGATGAAATGCGGAAGCGTTATATCGATCCCTTTGAAAAGGCGGGTTATAATGTAAAGATAGTGCTTGCGGATGCCAAGCTTAACGAAAGCCTTGCACGCGCAGTAATGCGTGGACTGAGTACAGGTCGCATAATTACGAGCAGCGCGATCATAGGATATGGGGATGATCCAAGGAAAGTCTATGAAATGATGGCACCGATGACAAATTCCAAGGGTGAAACCTATGGATATGATGTGGCAAAATGATCATTCTGCTTATTTGCCTATCTGCTGTCTTGCGACAAGATCGGCAAAAAATCCGTTTTTCTTCACCAGTTCATCGTAGGTGCCGGATTCCACCATCTTTCCGTTGTCAAGAGCGATAATGCGGTCGCACTCGCGGATGGTCGACAAACGATGTGCGATCACAATACGTGTGCACTTAAGTTCGTTCAGCGACTGCGTGACAGCCTTCTGAGTAATATTATCAAGTGCACTCGTTGCCTCGTCAAAGATAAGTATTGACGGTTTCGGAGCGATAGCCCTGGCGATAAGAATACGTTGTTTCTGTCCTCCGGAGATACCGCCGCCACCTTCCGACAGCATTGTATCCATCCCCATCGACATACGGCGGATGTCCTCCGCAATACCTGCCTTTTCTGCCGCCTCCCATGCATCATCCATACCAAGCCACGGTGCAGAGATTGTGATATTAGAAAAAAGATCTCCGGCAAAGAGCTTGTCATCCTGCAGAACGGTTCCGATACATTTCCTGAGACTGTGCGGGTCAAGGCTCTGCAGGTCATTCCCATCATAATATATTCCGCCCGATTCGGGTACGGCAAATCCGAGTAAAAGCTTCACAAGTGTTGATTTTCCACATCCACTCTTACCCACAAGAGCAACATATTCTCCGGGATTGATCTTAAGGCTTAAGTCTTCCCAGACCGGTTCATCATTCTTTTCGTATCTGAATGTAACATGGGACAATTCGATATTTCCGTTAAGTTTAGGAACATCCTTCTTTCCGATATTGCTTTCCGGTTCAGCCTGAAGAATGATCTCCCCCGCTTTAAGGATCGGTCCGAGCTGTGACAGACTCTGGCATTTGGAGATTATAGGCTTAAGGCAGCTGAATATGACAGCATAGGCGGTTGTAAATGATGCAAACTGAGCCACGGACAGATTCTGTGAACATGTTATCTGAAAAGCCCAAAGAATGCCTGCAAGGCGGATCATGTTGATCATCTGGGGCCTGACATAGAGCGGAAATACAAGTGCATACGATGTTCCGGCCAGTTTGGAATATGTCCGGAGCCATTTTCCGTACGCGCGTCGCTCGCTGTCGCTTATGTGTATACGCTGAATGCCCGATATCATATCAAAAACGAGCGAGCTGTTTTTTTCGGAACTGTCAAGCTGTGAGCGAGTTAGTCTTTTTTCCTGATGTGAAGTTATAAGTATCAGGACCGTAACAAGCAAAACAGCTGCCACAACAGGCAGTATAAGTTCCGGAGCTATGAGAAGAAGCGGTGAACAGCTAAGAAGCGAGATAATGATATTGTTCGCGATAAACAGCATATCACCGATACTTGTTGGAATTTTATTAAGTGCTGCGATCTTCTGTGACAGGCCGCCGGCGGTCTGATCCGCAAAGAAACCTGTCGGCAGATGCAGTACTCTGGAATAGACGCTGTTCTCCGTAATAAGATCCAGACGGTTTACGATACGCTGATTGTATGTGATACGAACAGCCCGCATAAAATATTCACCGACCGAAACAGA
Source organism: Lachnospiraceae bacterium (assembly GCA_016281085.1). Taxonomy (GTDB): domain Bacteria; phylum Bacillota; class Clostridia; order Lachnospirales; family Lachnospiraceae; genus UBA2868. Next base: position 13,112 of record JAEEHY010000323.1, on the reverse strand, counting down.
AAACAGAAGTATCATAAGCGATACCAGCATGGATACTTTCTTTGTAGGGATTATCCTGGAGAAAGCAAGCTGAGTCGTTACCGTGGGGACACTCCAGACTACTGCCAGAAAAATGTTCATAAAAGCGTACATTATAAGATCGCCCACACGTATCTGTTTTATCAGGAAGAACAGAAAGTCTTTGCCTGTGCGTACATTCCCCGGGATCGGCAGATAGATATAAAACGCGGTCTCCTCAAATATATTCGCGTTTTTTTCTGTGACGGTGACTTTTTTGCCGCTGGCCTGATCGATATAATATAATCCACTTAAAAATCCGGGAAAGAGCGCCACGGCATGTCCGTTTTCTTTTAAGACAGCAATAAGTGGCCCGTCGGCATTTTTCCACCATTTGTCCGAAAGCCTGACCCTGCGTTTCTCGGCGCCCGATGGCCGAAACATGACTTCGATCAGTTCGGACAGATCCCGGCAAGGCCGAACCTCGTCAGGTAGTTCAAGCTTCAGATACTGTGCCACCTGAGCTATCTGTAATTCATCTTCATGAGTAAACAGATCAGCCTGGTTTCCCCTGATCATGCGGTTTCCTACAGCTCTTCCGAGTATCTGTTCACCTGTTTTAACATTTTTTTCTTCAAGATCCCGTCTTTTTTGGATCTGTTCACCTAAAATGGACAATCTGTCGTCTCCTTCTTACGCAGACATGATCAGTGATCTGTAGTAACCGTTTAGTGCCATTAACTCTTCATGTGTTCCTCTCTCGGATATGCGTCCTCTGTCGAGGACTATTATCTCATCACAATCTCGGATGGTTGAGAGCCGGTGGGCAACAATCACGCAGGTGATCCCACGCCGGCGGACATATTCCGAGATGTCATATTCTGTTCTGGCGTCAAGTGCTGAAGTTGCTTCATCGAGGATCAAAATGGAGGGGTCAGATGCGAGAACACGTGCAATTTCGATCCTCTGACGTTCCCCGCCGGACAGATTCTTTCCTCCCGCCTGAAGCATCATCTGATACCCGCCTTTACGCGAAAGGATCTGCTCATGTATCCCGGCATCCTTGGCGGCAAGTATCATTTCAAAATCCTCTATGGATGTGTCCCACATCTTTATGTTGTTTTCTATCGTATCGTGGAAAAGAGCGATCTCCTGATCGACCATCGAAAGAGAAGACTTGAACACTTCTCTGGGAATTTGGGGAATCGGCTTACCATCAAACAGGATATTCCCCTCCCACGGCTCGTATAGTCCGGCCAAAAGCTTTGAGACCGTTGATTTTCCCGAACCGGAAGCCCCGACGAGTGCGATCCTTTTTCCGGGTGTGAGTGACAAGCTGAAATCATTCAGTATTGGATTCCCAAAACGTGAATATCCGAAAGTTACATGCTCTATGCTTATGTAACCGGAAAGCTTCCGGACATTCTCAAGGTCGATCTTATCGATAGTCGATGCGGGATTTAACGTCTCCGGATAATCCATGACGTCATTAACTCTCTCCACTGAAGCTCCCATGGCCTCCAGCGTTTCTCCGGCATCGAGCAACTGGCTTACCGGATCCATTAAGGCATTCAGGAACTGAAGGAAGGTCAGCAGCATACCATCTGTAAAATGGCCCTGTATTATCAGCCAGAATCCCATGATGGTTACGATGTTAATGGATGTTACCCTGAGAAGGTCAGTGGCGGTTGAGATGTATTTAGTAATTCCTGTGAACTTGACCTTAACCCTTATTACTGCGGCATGAAATCCGCTCCACCGTTCGAAGTATCCGTTTTCGGATCCTGTTGCTTTGATGGATTCGATCATGTCGATCCCGGTGATAGTAGCAGCTTTTAAATTGGCCATATCCCTGAACTGAACGGATGTGATCTCTCTGCGGATCTTACCGAGCTTTCTTGCGATCAGAAGGTTTATCACGATGGTGCCAAGACCAATGGCGGTGAGCAGCAGACTGTACCTGCTCATGACAGCAAGATAGAAAACAAGCATTATCAGGTTGATGAGCAGCGGTGCGAGCTGTTCGGTAAGGTTTTGTGCGATAGAATCGTTTTCCTCCTGCCTTGCCGCCAGGTCTTCGGCTTTACGTCTTGAAAAAAAGCACATGGGAAGCCTGAGAAGATGCTTCATGTAGGATGCATTTGACAGGACCGCGATCCTTCCTTTGGTTCGCGTCAGAACAGACTGACTGATAATGGATGCAATTATCTGGAAAAAGATCACTGCACCAAAAACGTACATTATTCCGGGATACCACGAGCGGCGGTTGCCGTTTAAGATATCATCTGTAAATGACCTTATAAAGATCGGGGCAATAATACCGCCGATTGCCGCAAGCATACCCGTGATCATGACCAGCATCATTGCACTTCTGTATTTATTTAATGCGGAATGAACGATCTGAAACAGACCGTTTCTTTTTCCTTCGGCTCTAAATCCCTTATCGGGATGAAGTTCGATACAATTGCCGGAATATGATTTTTCAAAGGATGACTTTGACAGTGACATCCGTCCCTTTGCAGGATCAATCACATAAATCTTTTCTTTTCTGCTACCGCACAAAACGACGTAACCGTCTTTCTGCCATGTTATTATGGAAGGAAGTGATGCCTTATCAAGTAGTTCCTCCGATGTATATGTTTTATTTATGCATGATAAATTAAACTCATTTGATGCATGAGTTAAGCCGTCGAACGTTATTCCGTCTCTTGAGATTCCGCAGGAAGATCTTATGCGTTCAAGAGGGATCCATTTTCCCCAATATGCGAGGATCATCGCAAGACATGAAGCTCCGCTTTCAAGTTCTTCCATCTGCGGGATGACCGGTACTCTTTTGATAGATCTCACTGCCGATCACCTCCCCAGAAAATGGATCGGACGTACCTGATCTGTAACAAATGTCACATTTGTCAGTGTGTAAATGTAATCAGATATGTCCTCATCCGGCCGGATCTTTACTCCCCACGAATAATCCTGGTTCACGCATTTTTCCTCAAACCAATCGAATTCATGAAAATATGTACCGGCCTGTTCCCGGCTGAGCGGAGACACGGTAATCTGCTCGATAGTTCCTGTGAAAACGGAATGATCCGGCATCTCAAGTACAACATTTCTGTCTATTTTTGAAAACTTTTCGGGAGTAAAGAGATTGGCGTCCAAAAAACATAAAATGTATATGTTCGACTTGTTATCAACATCGGCATCATTGTTTTCGGGATCACCAAAATCATTGGCCAGATCCAGCGTGACGCCCGTGACGGATTCCTTCACGGGAAGTGTACCCGTAAATCCCCACACTATTATCGCTCCGACAACTATAAGCATTGCCATGACTGCCATAAGGACTCCGGGACTGGCAATATGAATATAATCGTCAAGTTCGTTGGTGCTGACAGCTTTATCTTGGATCCGAAAGTTGTCTGTTTTTCCTGATACAGGATTCTTCATGATTTGTCCTCCGCTAACCATTTTTATTTTACCAAATATCATATGCCGTTACAATCAGATTTTCAGGCATGGATATTGAAAAAAGAAACCGGTGAAAGTTGATTTTTAGATTGATTTATGGTATATTTATTAAAATCACTTATTTATACCCATGTGATTTTTGAAGGAAACAATAGTGGAAGATATCGGACAGACGACAGAAGAGGAAAAATCGGAAAAAGCTGTAATGGAAGAAGCCAAATCTGATGTAATAAGTAAGAAAAAGGATACGAAAGTACGTTGGTACCATAAAAGATGGGTGAGGTTCACTGCCGGATTTTTGGCTGTGATCATGTTAATATTCACAATTGCTTATGCGCTGCTTCGTTCAAAATATACTTCGTTGTATTCGGATCTTTCCGGTTCGGAAGACACTCTTAAAGATATGAGTAAGGCCAATTCCGGGCATATAGCTAACAAAGATGAATATGAGTTTCTGATGAAGTATACCGGTCTGCTTGACCAGCTTGAAGCAGGAGAAAATAAAAAAGCAATCGAAACGGCAAGAAATATTATCGACTCTGAAGGGGATATAGCTCTTAAAAGTGCCGTGGAAGAGCTGTTGTGTCAGCTGTATTATACCGAGGAAATGTATAAGGATGCGATCTCAACCTCGACACATATTATTGCTTCAAACAAAAATCCCGGAAGCATTCCTTATTATGTAAGGGGAATGAGTGAAATACAGCTTGAAGAATATCCCAAGGCATCGGAGGATCTTAAACAGGCTCTGGCATTGGGATCGTTTGATGAAGAATCGGTATATCTTCAGCTTGCCATCAGTTCATATTCAGACAAGCAGTTTGAAGATTCGGTGCTGTATTCTGAGAAATATCTTGAAATACCCAAGAAGGTAGAAGAGAATGATCCGGATAAGAATAAGATAAATGGACAATTTATAAGCAATGATAATCTGTGCAGATATATAGCTGCTGTCTCTTATATGAACAGGGAAGACTTTGATAAGAGTAAGGGATATCTTGACCAACTGATTGAAAGTAAGGAGGACAGTGAGCTCTATTATTATCGCGGAGTAGACAACATGGCTCTGGAGAATTATGAAGCGGCGGCAGATGATTTTTCCAAGGCTAAGGAAATGGGGAAAGATGACACGGAAGTCTGTTATGATCTTGGAATATGCCTTCTCTCCACCGGTAATGTAAGTGAAGGAATAGATGAATTATACGATGTTATAGAAAAAAACGATCGTCCTGAACTTACAACAGCTTCTAAAAATATTTTGACAGCTATTATACAGGAGCAATAATATGCCGGGAAAAAATATATCAAGTTTAATATTGGTTTTTCTTGCCATTTCGCTTGTTCTGATGGGATGTGGTGGACGTACGAATTCATCTGACAGCAGCAATGAAGATTCGCTACAGGAGGAGCAGGAGAGTGGGGAAGAGGCTGACCGGATGGAATTATCGGTGAACCATACGGAAGATGAAAGCGATACGCTCTCCATGGTATTCGGTCTTGATGATGATATCATAAAGGCCGATGAAGATCCGAAAGCCGTTGAAGTATTTGAACAATTAAAAAGAATAAACGGTAATGACCTCGAATATGTTACGGATAAATACGGGTATATCACGTTTTTAAAAGGATCTGCCTTTGAAAAACCCTGTCAAACTTATGAAGATCTGGAAAAGGCCATAGATATCCTGTTGCCGGCGCTTACTTCAAATAATGAAATGAAGCTGACACCGGGAGAGTATATAATGGATGAATTCGGGAACCGTTATCTGTTATATAAGGAGCAGGTTGACGGGGAAATAAATGAATCAAATGTGGTAAAGATTTATTTTGACAAAGATAAAAATATGCTGGGTCTTTCAGCTTCGCTGTTTCCAAACTTAAATGATTCCGAAGAGATTATAGAAAAAGAAGAGGCTGTTGATATAGTAAAAGAGGCTGTTAAAGAAGAATATCCGGAAAATGATTACTATTTTTATGACAACGAAACAAAATATGGATACAGATATTTGACTGATCCTGTCACGGGACAGGGTTTTAACTGTAAGGTTTTTTCTGTTTTAACAGATAATCCGTTTTCTGACCAATCTACTAGTGAGGCTCCTTTTTTGGAACATTATGTTTCAAAGGGAGGAATTTATATTGGGTGTGAACCTTCAAACGCAAGCATTGAAAGTGCAGGTACAAAAAACCGGGAATTGATCAACAAATGGATCGACAGGTCTGAGACAGCAAGCTATTCAACAGTGATTGATGATATAAACGGTAAGAAACAGCAAATTACCGTGCCCGTGGCTTATGATGACGGAATGTATTATCTGGAAGATGTGGACCGTGATATCCTGTGTGCTGATTATTGGGAGTTTGAATATAATGATGAGCTGAAGGTGATCAGTTCACAAACCAATGATGATTGGAATATTGATTATATTACAGCTTATTACAATTATATCACTGCATATGATTTTTATGCTGATAACGGTTGGATTGGTCCGGATGGGATTGGATCTCCTGTGATTCTTCTTATGGATTACTGTAACGAGGATCATACCCCGATAAATAACCTGAGTTATATTGGACAGTTTGAAAATGCCCATCTGTTTTCCGCAACATCAAAAGGAAATGAATATCATAAGCTGCTTGATCTCATAGCGCATGAGTATACCCACAGTGTAACAACTGCAGCTCTTGGAAATATAATATACAGAAATGAAACGGGTGCCATCAACGAAGGCCTGAGTGATATAATGGGAGAACTCATCGAGCTGATTCACTATGATAAGCTTGGTAACAGGATTTCCGATGACAGAACCTTCTTAATGGGAGGAGACGGTTCGATAACAGTATTCAGGGACATTTATGATCCTGAATACTGCGGACAGCCCTATTATGCAGGAGGTGTGTTCTATGCTCCGCCTGCTGCGGTTCCTTCGTCAATGAATGACATGGGAGGAGTTCATCTGAACAGTTCTATAATAAGCAACCTGTGTTATAGAATGGCAAGAGATGCTGAACTGTCATATAAAGACATCGGAAGGATATGGGAAACAGTCATAAACATGCTGGTACCGGGCACCGGTTTTAAGGAATTGGCAAAAATAATACCGATGGCAAGTGAGCTTTGCGGTTACGGTCAGTATGCAGATACATTCAGGAAATGTATAGAGGAATCTCTGATAACTGAAGATGATCCGTTTGATTTCAGTATAGATGACATTTGTAATATTTGTTTCGAACTCCCGCCATGGATTAACTGGAACAGGGTAAGGCTTGACATGGTAGATGAAAATGATCATCTTCACAGCAGTTGGCCCGCAAAAGGAAAGAACAGGATTAAGATCAATGTGTATCCGGGGAAATACAGCATACAGCTTACGGAATTCGATGAAAAAGGAAAACCCTGCTATGCATGGTTTTATGACGGTGAGAAGTGGGGAGACCAGTCTTTAAAAGGCAAACAGGCGGAATTTAAAGAAAATATTTCTTATGAGCTTAATCATATTTCAATCAATGAATGATATATGATGTTATTAAATGAGAGAGGAAAGTCTATTTTGAAGAAAGCGGCCAGACTAATAATAATTGCATTAGTTATGTTATCGCTTTGCCTTAGACAGAACCTGACGGTTCACGCTGAAGAAGGGCAGACTCCTTCTAAAAGTGCGCCTACAGAAAGTGAAAGCTCAGATATTGACGCTTCTTCAGAAGATAAATCCTCAGGAAATGAAGGCTCTTCCGAAAACACTGCATCCGGAAACGAAGGGTCTTCCGAAAGTGAGTCGTCAGGAAATGAGGGATCTTCAGAAAATAATACAGTTGGAAATGAAAGTTCTTCAGAAAGTGATATTCCCGGAAATGAGGGATTTTCCGGAAGTGACTCATCGGGTAATGATGGCTCTTCGCAAAGCATGCCCGTAGGAAGTGAAAGCCAGAATAACAGTACATCCGCAGGAAATGGATCCGGCGGTGAAGGTTCTGACGAAAATACACAGTCACAGCCAAGTTCCGGATATGAACAATCACAGCAGACTTCTGACGTTACACAGTCGCAGCAGGTTACGGAAGATAATAAGTCAAAGCCCGCAAATGAAACGTCGGTTTTAGGCGTTACAAGTGAAGCCGGAACAAAAACGGAAAGCGAAGCTTCAAATGCTACGACGGAAGAGGATTCTAAGGAAAAAGAGAGCGGCCAGGCTATAAAGGGTATGTCCTTGATGATGGCGGCAGCACCTCAGGAAACAAATAATAATTCAGAAAAGAAAAACAATACCGCGGGAAGTGGAATTGAAAACGCAGGTAATAAAAATAAAGGTGCTAATGGAGCAACCGGTAATATCGGTGAGCAGGAACAACCTGAAAATACTCCCGAAGATGCTGGAACTCCGGGAGATGGTGCGCCTGAGGAAGCGCCTGATACCGAGGGCGGCTCCGAGACAGAAGAGGCTCAGGGTGAAGGATCAGTTGATCAGCTTGAGCAGGAAACAGCAGAGTCTGTAATAAAGAATGCAATACAGACTCAGATAGATAGTGCGATAGAAAGCGCAAGTGAGAACCATGAATATTTTGTAGAGGTTCAAGAGGGTATTTATGACGGAGATATAAATATCAGTACAGCAGCTGCGGATCCTGATCCTGCGGCTGTTCTTTATCTTCTTGCAGCCGGTTCCTACGAAAAGGATGACAGTGGTAATGTTAAGAAGGAAACCATCAAGGCTGCTTCAGACGGTAATACCAGAGTTAACGGAGATATAACCATAGACGGAATAAATGTAGTCCTTGCAGGTTTATATTATTCTCTGGGAACAAAGATAGCCATCAGTGAATCGGAAACAAAAATATATGGGACTGTTCAGGATGATAATATAGAAGTTGAACTAAAAAAGAATGCAAGAGCATTAATTTACGGAGGTGACGGAGCAGATACTATTACGTTAACGGGAGAGGAGGCTTCAGGGGATCCTAAGGTTACTGTTTCGGAAACAGGAGAGAGATCAGCCGTTATTGAATGCGGCGGCGGAACAGACACCGTAGAAATAGATCTTTCAGCAGGAGGCGATGAAAAGCAGAAAACCGAAGGAGATGACAAGACAAAAGCAAAAGAAACAGACATTATCGTAAAAGGAGATGCTGATGACAGGGTTCACTTATCAGGTACCTTGCTAAAAGGTGAAAAGGATAAGCCTGAAGAAAACAGCAAGATCGATACAAGCCCGGAAGGAGAAAATCCAGATCCGGCTAAAACTTATGCAAGAAAAGTGAGTGGTGGCAAAACACCAGTTATTGAATATAATATAAATTTATTGGGAGAGACATCAAGGACCTTATTAATAACAGAAGGTATCGAAAGGTTTACGGATGAACTGAAGAACAAGGTTACAGTTAGAATAACAAACGAAACCATAACTGATGGTATGTTAAAGCCGGGAACGGTTGATAAGAGAGCATTCGTTAATTATGTATATGAAGTAACAGATAAAGACAATAAGAAGGTTACGGTTCCCAATATAAGAGTTTCCGCAGAAGATGCCGCAAATGCTTCATCTACATTATTCAGTCAGCTTGTGCTTGGAAAGGCCGGCAAAACAACAGATATTAATAATGTGGAAACGAAAGCAGGATCAGAAAACATAACATCCGGTATGAATATATTGATCGTTGGAAGAGATATAAACCTTAAAGGATCGATCGATGCAGGTACGGCTGATGTTGTTGTCAGGGCTTACGATGACGATATGAATCTTAATACGGGAGAGGCATACAGTAAATATGCTCCCGATTTTATTAAGAATATAATAGGAAAAGAGTCACCGCTTAACATGACTCTTTCAATATTTAATGTAAAATCCACTTCCTCCATAACTTCGGAGGCAGCTTCAAATATTACCGGTGGCAGGGTAGATCTTAAATCCAGCACAAAACAGACCCAGCCTCTTGTTCCTTTCACCAATCTTTTCGGAGCAGACTTTGTTTCGGTCAAGATCACAGAATCAGTCATTAATATATTAGGAAGTATCAAATCATCTGCTGTTGTACTGGCCAGATCGGCATCAAAGGTTATTGCCACGGCCAGCAATGAAATGGTTGCCAACTGGTATATTCCCATAGCGGCATCAGTTCTTCTTAGCGAAGCAGGTGTTTTTGTTAAAAAGGGGGCTAATATAACTGCAAACGCCGTTAAGCTTCTTTCAGACAGCAACGTCAACGTCAATGTTTCTTCAACAGTGGGTTCGGTTCCCGTATCGGCTGCGGTTGCTGCTCTTATGAACGATTCTCATGTAGAAATCTCAGACAGTACTGTAACTGCATCGGATTCCGTTACAGCTCTTGCAAACGGAAGACTTATCGCGACTACAAGATCACATGCGAAGAGTGTTGACAAGGATGATGAAAAGAAAACCAAGGATGAAGCAAAGAATAAGGCTTCAAACACGGATAAGAACGCAGGTAAAGATGATAAGAAAGAGAAATCCGAGAATAAATACGGAGCCTTTATATCAGTGGCTGTTGCACTTCAGGATGTCGGAGTAAAGATACTCGGCGGATCAAATGTTACTTCACAGAAAAAGGATATCCATCTTCTGTCAAGTGCTCTTGAAAGTGTAGTAACAAGCGCTATTGCTACTGTACCGTCAAATGTAAAGAAGAAGGACGGGACCACTCCTGAGGAGAACAATGGCAATGTTGCTTCAAAGGAAGAGAATAAATCGGCTAAGGAAGGCGATAATTCTGATACGAGATCTGTAAAGAACAGCGAAGAGACTGCAACTAACATGCTTGAAGCAGCCAAAAAAGCCAAGGACACTAATGGAAACGAGACAGATGATAAATCAAAGAAAAAGATAGAAAAGCTTCAGAAGGCAATTACAGGTTCGGAAGAGAATACCGGTGTATCCAATGCAGTAGATCAGGGTACTGCAGGATCTGATGCAGACAGGCAGAATACCACAAATGCCGAGAAGAAGAGCGCGCTTCAGCTTGGAGGTGCAATTGCAGTAAATATTGCTTCCAATATTAATACAGTCTTAGTTGAGGGCAGTCTTAAGGCAGAAAAAGGTTCGATATCTGCTCTTGGTGATGCTATGACTTATTCAAAGGCTGTTGCAAATGCAACAGGTGTGAACGGTGAGGGTCAGGATTCGAAGAAAAAGAGAAATGCACTTGGAGCAGCGGTTGCCGTCAATATAGCAAAACATCTTAATACAGTTGAAATAAGTTCAGGCAGCATTTCAGCAGCCAATCTTAACGTTCGTGCAAGGTCAGGAGCTGAAGGTCTTCCTGTAACGGTATATACTGAAGCGATAGCAGGACTTTCCGGGAATGATGCAAAAGACGGTATGGGTGTTGCCGGTGCAATAGCAGTTGATGTTGCAACGATAAAGACCAAAGCTCTGATAGATAAGGATACTAAAATAACCGTATCAAAAGACCTTGTGGTTAAGGCTGCTTCCGATGAAGTGATCAATTCGGTCGCCAAGACAAACGTTGAGGTCAAGGGTAAAAACGATAAGACAATGGGATTTGGCGCAGCCATAGCAGTCGGAGTTAACGGCATTGATACGATTGCATCGATCGGTGATACGACCAACCCGGTCAATATATCAAATATGGAAAATCTTACCGTTAACGCAGACCACAGCTTAACGGAAGAGATCACTGCAACCGCAGGAACTATCAGCGCGAACAAGGCTGTATCACCGGCGGTAGTTGTTGATGTTTCCGGAGTGGATACCGAGAGCATTACATATCTCAATCCTTCCGGTGGGATCCTTACACTATCGGGTGATTTTTCACAGGAAGCTGGCAGTGTAATAGACAGAACACTTTCATCCGATGCCGATGCCAGGAGTGAGAACCCCGATACAAATGCAGCTGGTACCGTTCTTGTAAGCGTTCTTAACGATTCAACACATACAATATCAAAGAGCAGCATTAAGGCAAATAACATAAATGTCTCTGCAAACGGCAAGAGCAATCTCAAAAAAGCCACTGCAAGGGCTAATTCGCATGGAGCCAAAAAAGCCAAAAAGGATTCATCATCCGGTTCGGGATCAGATGATTCCGCCTCGGACGGGGACGGTGACCGACAGGCAGATAAAGCGATAAGCGGTGCCAAAAATCTGGCTAAGAAGGTCGCATCAAAGAACGTAAACGAAGCAGCTGTTAATAAGCAGACAGAGAATCGTCAGAAAGCACAGACTACAGAGGGTAATGTCAGTGTTTCAGCAGCTATCGTTGTAAATATAATGAACCACTCTGTTAAGGCTGAGCTTACCGGCAATTCGATCGAAGCAGCAAATAGTGGTAAGATCACGGTAACAGCTGAGAACCTTACCGAAGCATATATTATGGCAGATGCATCGGCCGTAACTGCAAACAGGGATTCCGCAGGCAGTGTTACCGACGGAACCGGTGTAGGTGCAGCTGCAGCCATCAACATATTAAATATAGAAGATATAGCTTCTATCAAATCTATCGCCGATATCAAGGCGGGCAGCATTCTTGTAAAAGCAAACACAGCAAGCAAAAAAACAGTTGAGGAGACCGTTAAGGACGAAAACGGCAATCCGGTCCAGGAAGACGTTCTGGATGAGAACGGCAATCCGGTAATGGAAGATGAACTGGATGAAAACAATCAGCCAAAGAAGGATGAAAACGGCAACGTCATACAGAAGAAAAAGACTAAGGATAAGACAGAGCCCAAGATCGTTGATACCCAGTCTCCCATAAGGACTTATTCGGTTTCCGGTGCCGGAGCCGGTGGAGTAGGTGTGGCAGGCAGCGTTGCCATCACAAAGATATCCGGTAATGCATACGCCTTCATCGAGTGCGGCGAAAACAAAGCATATAAGAAGATAACAGCTTCCTCAGGTGATGTGGAGGTTACTTCCAATGTAATGCAGCTTGAAGAGACTCTTGCCACGGCTTCCATGAAGAAGAACGGCATACCCGATGTCAACGATAACGGAGAGGAATCCAAGGCAGCCGTGGAAGATGGCAAGCAGGCAAATGATACAGGCGAAGGTGAGACCGTAGCCAAGATAAACGACAAGGACAAGAATAATAACGGCAACACCGCAAACAGCGAGAATTCAGGTGAGGCCGCAAACGATAAAAATAAAGAACCTGCAAAGAATGACAAAAATAATCCGAAGAACCCCAACAATGAAGAGTCATCGGCAGTAGGCGTGGGAGCTTCCGTTGCCCTTAGTATTTCAGAACTTAAGTCGGATGCGTATATCCTTGCAAGCGGTATCAGTGCCGTAAACGTAAAGGTTACCGCATCGGAAGATAATATAAGAAGGACATATTCCACAGCGGGAACTGATCCGATAAAGAGCGGAGCTGCAGCTTCAGCAAAGACAAGCGTTGATGCATCGGTTGCTTTTGCATATGCGACCGACGAAACAAAGGCATATGTTGACAAGAATACAAATATCACGGCATCGGGCAATGTTGATATAACTGCTGCTCATACCTCAAAGACCAGGACTCAGGCAAACGGCTTTGCCCTTGGCGACAGGTCGGCTGTAGGTGGTGCTGTTGCAGTAAACATTGCAAATGCCGATGTTATCGTGATCTTTAACGGTAAAATTGATGCAGCCGGTACCGTTACGGTATCCGGAACCACCGATGATTCCGATTACAGCTTC
>JAEEHY010000322.1 GCA_016281085.1 Lachnospiraceae bacterium | reverse complement strand
TGAGACAGCATATTACCTTTGTGCATCAGAGGGAGCGCAGGGGATTTGGGCATGCTGTGTATCTGACAAGACAGTTCGCCGGCGGAGCACCGGTATTGCTGTTATTGGGTGATTTTATCTATGAAACCAAGGCTGCAATAAGCTGTTCGAGGCAGGTTATAGATGCGTATATGGAATGCGGGAAAGCGCTCGTCAGTGTTGAAGAAGTACCGCTTGAAAGAGTTGTCCATTACGGTATATTGTACGGACAATGGGATAACACTGATGAAACGATGATGAAGGTTGAAAGCATGGTTGAGAAACCTACGGATGATTACGCAGAAGAATATCTGGGGGTTGTCAACAATAAGAAACAGAAGAAATATTATGCTACTTTCGGACAATATGTTCTTACTCCGGAGGTATATGATGAACTGGCTGCAATGGTCATTACTGCGGAGAATGAAGGTATCGAAGGTGAAATAGGACTTACCGAGGCTTTGGATATCGTGAGGTCAAAGTATGGAATGTATGCATTCAAACCGGAGGGCATATCGTATGATCTGGGACTTCCTGAAGCATACAGATATACCATATCGCAGTATGGATTGAATTAAGGATGCTCCCGTGTCAGGTAAAAGACAGGTTTTTGATGTGGCGCTGGGCAGAGGAATCAGGGTTTGAATTGTAGTTGGTGTATTAGATTTTATATGCTATAATACAATATATTGTGTCTGGGAGCGTATACAGTTTGCAATGAAAAAGTTAAAGAAGTTTCATGAATATAATAAAACAGACCGCATATTTCTGATCATCTTTGTGGTCATTCCGATCGTATGCCTGATGCCGTTACTGGTTGACAGGATCCGCGACAGGCATTTCAACAGTTATACGGCGTCGGATGTGCTGAGTGTCGGGATAGGGAAAAATATAGTGGGTATTCCCGGAGTTATGCAGGGAGATGTTCTTGAACAGAGTTTTGTATGTAACTGCTATTCAGTTGCGGGAATAACTGTTTATGCTGACGAGTATCTGAATAACGGTAAGGGAACGGTCAGGTTTGATTTAACCGATGCATCCCGGAATGTTTTGGAGACATGGGATGTGGGGATGGCCGATATAGGAGAGGATGGAATTATTCAATTGAAGATAGATCATCCTACAAAAAGACTGGATATGGCAGGAAAGGAATGCTTTATACGGATTTATACACCTGAAGTGAATGATAATAAGCATTTCAGTATGGCATCGGCAAATAATTGTTATGATAGCGGAGCATTGTATGTTAACGGAGAGGATTCCTATACAGATCTGATCATGGTGATAAACGGAGTGAATTCTATCATTAACAACGATCATGTAAAGGTATGGCTGTGTTTGTATGTTATGTTTGGCTTAGAGCTTTTGGCTGCATATATCAGGAATTATGTCATCAGGAGGCAGTTGGTCGGTGAAGTGTAAATCATTTGTGATATTTAACGGAGCTTTGTTACTGTTTTTGATCGCAATGCTCTGTACGTATCCCATAGATGTTCTAAGAGAATACAGAATTAAGAATTATCCGTCTGCTTATGAGTACGCCGAACCGTTGTCGGTATATGGAGATGCGTACGTTAAGCAGACATTTACCGTTTCGGATAAATCCAACTCCTTTAATTTCAGAGTTGATGTGGCAAATGAGAACTATTACGGAAGCTTTACTGTTTATCTGTTAAATGACAGTGGGAAAGCTATCGGCAAATGGGACGTGGATAAGCTTGATATAAATGACGGATGGGTTGAATGCAGGCTTCCCAAGGGTTATATGCTGCCGGATAAGACATACTCAATACAGGTTACTGCTCCGGATCTGAAAGAGCAGGCCGCAATAAAGCTTGGGCTGGGATATTCAAGTGCAAATGCAAAAGGAGTCGGGGCTCTTGTATATAAATCTGCATGGGTAAATATAGAAAAGGATCACTCAGATTACGCCATGAGCTTTGGAGTATACAGGCTCAGGACAAATGTTTTTGCTGTTTCGGCACTGATCATATTGTTTATTACCGCCAATATTTGGCTGGCTCTTAAGGATAAAGGGATTGAAGCAGTAGCCCTTCCGATCCTGTTGGGGATGGGGCTTGTTATGCTTGTTGTTTTTCCTTTTGGAAATGGTATGGATGAAAGGTATCATATTTTTTCATCCTATGAATTATCAAATGTTATTATGGGAAAAGAGAATACCGGCGAGGTTGAGAACAAACACATTATCGATAATGAACTGTTCAAAAATGAAATATACAATGATCTGTATATTAAGGTTCTTAATGAACTGCCTGAAGGTCATCCATCAGATACGGGAGTAACTGACAACCTTGATTACAAGAACGATCTTACCCAGCCGATCTCACATCTGGCTCAGGCTCTCGGGGTTACATTAGGACGTCTTCTGAACCTGAATATTTATCAGATATACTGGCTTGCACGTTTGTTTAACATGTTGTCATATATCATGATGATAATGATCGCTGTCAGGTTGATCCCTGTGAACAAGGAGCTTATGGTTTTATTGGGAGTAAATCCCATGGTCATGCGTATGGCCACATCTACAGCATATGATGCGCCGGTTATAGGCTTGTCATACATTCTGATAGCTTATATTATTAAGCTTATTTATGACGGAGAAAAAGTCCGTTGGAAGGATACGTTAATATGTGCCGTTTTGGCTGTAATGATGAGTCCGATCAAGGTTATTTATGTGTTGCTTGCATTTTTGTTTCTTGCAATACCGGGTAAGCAGTTCAAGTCCGTGTGGGATCGTGTGATCAAATCGATCGCAGTGATAGAAGGAGGCTTTCTTTCGGTATGGTTCAGCCGTAGGAAGGCTCTGCTCTCGGTAATGGGCGCAAGTGTTGCTTCAGCTGGTCCGGCGCAGAAGGATCAGCCTCTCAAATATACATGGAGATTTGCAATCGATCATCCGCTACGATTTATCAAATTGATGCTGGCTAATATAGAGCAGTCTCTGGATTCGAGCTTATATGGTATATTTGGTGGAGATGTAGGTGTTCCACAATATATGGTTTTGGGTTTCATCATTATAATTCTTTTATGTGCTCTGTCGGCGGAGTCGGTCGCCATTACGAACCGTTTCAGCAGATTCATATTTATCGGAGTTGCCATAGCGGGTTATTTTGTTATTTTCTTTGTGTTCATGATGGCTGAAACCGTTTATGGAAAAAGTGTTATAGCCGGCTGGCAGTCAAGATACTTTATTCCGTTCATACCGCTTGTTATGTATTGCCTGTGTGGACTTAAAGGATCGTTTGGTATAAAACGTATGTCGTTGTTTATGCCGTTTTGGTTTGTTGAGATATTAATAATTCTCGGTGTTTTTCAGACACTGGTTTATTAGATTTGTACATCGGAGATTTATTGTATGTGCGGAATAGCAGGATGCTATCATACTGATAGAGAAGTAAACAGGGAACTGTTTGAAGAAATGGTTGATATGATCGAATACAGAGGTCCGGATGACAGGGGTACATTTTATGACGGAAACCTTGCCCTTGGTCATCGGCGGCTTTCGATCATTGACTTAAGTGATGCCGGTCATCAGCCGTTTTACTACAGGGACAGGTATGTGCTTGTATACAACGGTGAAATATACAATTACAGAGAACTGAGAAGTGAGCTTGAAGATGCCGGTTATTCGTTTGGTACCGAAACTGACACGGAGGTTCTGATAGCCGCTTATGATAAATATGGCGCTGCATGTGTTGAACGATTTAACGGGATGTGGGCTTTTGCAGTGTATGACAGGCTGGAACATTGTCTGTTTTTATCAAGGGACAGATTCGGAGTTAAACCGCTATACTATTATCATAAAGACGGAACACTCATATTCGCATCTGAAGAGAAACAGATCATAAAGATGGCAGATCACCGGTTCAGGGTAAACAGGCCGCGGCTTATGGAATATCTGATACGCGGAGTTCATGATTATTCCGAGGAAACGATGTTCATGGATATATTCCAGCTTCGTGGCGGATGCAATATGTTCTATGATCTGAGAAATGACACTAAGGAAATTGAACGGTATTATGATATCGCGGATATTCCGCAGAGTGATGAAAGTTTCGAGGAAGCTGCTGCAGGCTTCCGTAAGGCTTTCGAGGAATCCGTGAAGTTGAGGCTCAGGGCTGATGTTCCTGTAGGATATTGCCTTTCGGGTGGACTTGACAGCTCTGCTATCGTATGTATGGCCGACAGGATCATTAAGGATGATAATCTTGATGTTAAGCAGGAATCTGTTTCTTCATGTTTTGAGGATAAAAGATATGATGAGCAGGAATATATTGATGAGGTTCTTAAATTTACGGCTGTAAAAGGGCATAAGATATTTCCGCAGGGAAATGATGTGCTGAAGGATCTTGATGATGTGCTGTGGCATATGGATGAACCCTTTACATCAACATCGATGTATGCGCAGTGGAATGTCTTCAAGGGAGCCGCGGAGCAGGGACTTACCGTAATGCTTGACGGACAGGGTGCAGATGAACAGCTGGCCGGCTATACAGGCTATTACAGTGTGATCTTTGCGGAGTATCTCAGAAAGTTTAAATTCGGAAAGTTCTTCCGGGAACTGAAAGCATATAAAAAGCTCAGAGCTTCTACAGAGAAATATGTAAATTCGAACAAGATCATAATAGAAGCTTTGATTTCGGCGTTTCTTCCAAGAAAACTTCAGAAGTTCGGTAAGATACATCTGTTTTACCTTAAACAGGGATATCCGTTTGAACC
>JAEEHY010000321.1 GCA_016281085.1 Lachnospiraceae bacterium | reverse complement strand
TGGCTTCGGATATGATGCCCTCAAAGATGAGTACGTTGATATGGTAAAGGCAGGTATCCTTGATCCTGCAAAGGTATCACGTTCAGCTCTTCAGAATGCAACAAGCGTTGCTTCTACATTACTTACAACAGAGTCTGTTGTAGCCAACATCAAAGAGCCCGAACCCGCAATGCCTGCTAATCCGGGAATGGGAATGGGATACTAAAAAGTTGAATAATAAGCACTGATGTATTATAATAGTGCAGTATGGCGAGGACGCTGTATGTCCTCGCCTTTTTTTAGGTAAAGAGCTGTGTAAACTGCGATTAATGGCGCTTTTTGCAGGCACGAATACCAATAAAATAAAAGAGGGATAACTAATGGGTAAATATTTTGGAACTGACGGATTCCGTGGCGAGGCAGGTGTTGTTCTTAATGCCGAGCATGCATTCAAAATCGGAAGATTTTTGGGATGGTATTATGCAAAAGATAACAAGGCTAAGATTGTTATCGGCAAGGACACAAGACGTTCGTCTTACATGCTTGAGAATGCTCTTGCTGCAGGTATTACAGCCTCAGGATCCGATGCATACCTTTTACATGTAACTACAACACCATGTGTGTCTTATATTACAAGAACCGAGCATTTTGACTGTGGTGTTATGATCTCAGCCAGCCATAATCCTTTCCATGACAACGGTATCAAGCTTCTTAATACTGATGGCGAAAAGATGGAAGACAGCGTTCAGGATGAGATTGAGAGATATATCGACGGTGATCATGAAGAGATTCCTTTTTCCAAGGGCGACAAGATAGGCTGCACCATTGATTACTATTCCGGACGTAACAGATATATAGGATATCTTACCAATATTGCTACGGATTCTTTTGAAGACAGAAAGATAGCTCTTGACTGTTCCAACGGTTCTGCATGGATGATAGGACCTTCCGTGTTCAACGCTTTGGGAACCAAGACTTACGTTATAAACAATGCACCCGACGGTGTTAACATCAATACAGACTGCGGATCTACACATATCGAAGGACTTCAGAAGTATGTGGTAGAGAACAATCTTGACTGTGGCTTTGCCTTTGACGGCGATGCCGACAGATGTCTTGCGGTCGATGAAAAGGGTAATGTGGTTAACGGCGATGTGATAATGTACATAGCTGCCAAATACCTTAAAAAGAACGGCCAGCTCCGCGGCAATAAAGTGGTTACCACAGTAATGTCCAACTTCGGTCTTTACAAGGCACTTGATAAGATGGGCATCGGTTATGAAAAGACTGCCGTAGGTGACAGATACGTATACGAGAATATGAAGGAGAATGATTACATGGTTGGCGGTGAGCAGTCAGGCCATATTATCTTCCGTAAATATTCGCGTACAGGTGACGGTGTTCTGTCAGCCCTTGTAATCCTCGGCATTATGGAAGATACACAGCTGCCTCTTTCTGTACTGGCTTCAGAGGTAACAATGTATCCTCAGGTACTTAAGAACGTAATAGTTGATGATAAAGATGCAACGCTTGAAGATCCTGCCGTTATGCTTGCGGTTGATGCTGCAACTGCAGAACTGGGAGACAACGGAAGAGTACTTCTTCGTAAGAGCGGAACGGAGCCTGTGCTTCGTGTAATGGCTGAAGCAGGCACCGATGAAGAATGCGAAAGACATGTGGATGCAATCATTGAATCAATGAAGGCTTCCGGACATCTTGTTAAGATCAAATAATTTCGCAGGCTGAGTCAATCGGCTATGGAGGAAGAAATGGGAGAATTACAGTTAAAGGTAAAGGACTTATATGAGCCCGGACATACACTTGCCTGGCCATATTTGGAGAAAGTTACATATCCCTGGGAGATACTTAAGAGTATCAAGGATATCATACTTGCCATCGGACCCACTTTGGATCCGGAAAAATACGACAATCCGTCTGAGGGAGTATGGGTTGCGAAGTCAGCCAAGGTCTTCCCTTCAGCTTATCTCGGATCACCTTGTATCATAGGTGAAGATACGGAAGTAAGACAGTGTGCATTCATAAGAGGATCGGCACTTGTGGGTAACGGCTGTGTAGTCGGCAATTCTGTCGAGCTTAAGAATGTCATAATATCGGATAATGTACAGGTACCTCATTACAATTATGTAGGTGATTCGGTACTTGGATACAAATCACATATGGGAGCCGGTTCCATTACATCCAATGTAAAATCGGACAAGACTCTTGTTATAGTAAAAGCAGACGGAGACAAGATCGAGACAGGACTTAAGAAGTTCGGAGCCATGCTTGGTGATTTTGTTGAAGTAGGATGTAACAGTGTTCTTAATCCCGGTACGGTTATCGGAAGCCATTCCAATGTATATCCCACATCATCTGTAAGAGGGGTTATACCGGCACACTCAATATTCAAGAGTGGAAAAGGAACAGAAATAGTAAGCAAAGAAGAGTAGGATAATTTATGTGCGGAATAGTAGGATATGTAGGTAACAATCAGGCAGGACCGATTCTTTTGGAAGGTCTGTCAAAACTGGAATACAGAGGCTATGATTCAGCCGGACTTGCCGTTCGTGACGGTGAGAAGCAGGTGGAAATAGTTAAGGCCAAGGGAAGACTTAAGAATCTTTCCGACAAGACAGATGAAGGAAAGGCTATAAAGGGTAATTGCGGTATTGGCCATACAAGATGGGCTACTCACGGTGAACCCTCTGAGAAGAACGCTCATCCTCATATGTCTGATGACGGCAATGTTGTAGCTGTTCATAACGGAATTATCGAGAATTATTCCGAAGTTAAGGAAAAGCTCCTTAAGAAGGAATACAAGTTCTATTCAGATACCGATACAGAGGCTGTTGTTAAGCTTGTGGATTACTACTACAAGAAATACAACATCGGACCTGTTGATGCGCTTGCAAAGACCATGGTCAGAATAAGAGGCTCTTATGCTCTTGCGGTTATGTTCAAGGATTATCCCGGAGAGATCTGGGTAGCCCGTAAAGAGTGCCCTATGATCATCGGTGTGAACGATGATGCAACATATGTAGCATCTGATGTTCCCGCTATACTTAAGTATACAAGAAGTGTATATTATATCGGCAACTACGAGATGGCTCGTATTACTCCCGGCAACGTTGAATTCTACAACCTTGACGGTGAGCGTATAGAAAAAGAACTTACAGAGATCAACTGGGATGCCGAAGCTGCTGAGAAGGGCGGTTACGAACACTTTATGCTCAAGGAGATTCATGAGCAGCCCAAGGCAGTTAGAGATACAATCAATGCATACGTAAAAGACGGTGTGATTGATTTTGAGGGAATCAATCTGACAGAAGAGCAGATCAAGAAGTTCTCCGATATAACTATTGTTGCATGCGGTTCGGCATATCATGCGGGAGTGGTTGGACAGTATGTTATCGAAAAACTGACAAGAATACCCGTAAGAGTAGAGCTTGCAAGTGAATTCAGATACAGAAATCCTATTCTGGGTAAGAATACTCTTGTTATTTCCGTAAGCCAGTCCGGAGAGACAGCCGATACTCTTGCTGCTGTCCGTGAGGCAAAGGAAAAAGGCAATTATACACTTGGAATCGTCAATGTAGTGGGAAGTTCCATTGCAAGAGAATCCGACAGTGTACTCTATACAATGGCAGGTCCCGAAATTGCGGTTGCCACAACAAAGGCCTACAGTGCACAGCTGATTGCTATGTACCTTATCGCAACAAAGTTTGCATTGGTTAAGGGTGAGATTGATAAAGAGAGACACGATCAGATTCTTGCTGAGATCGATACAATACCTGACAAGATAGAGAAGATATTCGATGACAACGGACGTATTCAGTGGTTTACAGCCAAATTCGCCAATGTTCAGGATATATTCTTCATTGGACGTGGTATAGATTATGCAATAAGTCTTGAGGGAAGCCTTAAGATGAAGGAGATAAGTTATATCCATTCCGAAGCATATGCTGCCGGTGAACTTAAGCACGGTACCATATCTCTTATTGAGGACGGAACCCTTGTTATCGGTGTTCTTACACAGGAAGATCTGCTTGAGAAGACCAAGTCCAACATGGTAGAAGTTCAGAGTAGAGGTGCTTATCTCATGGGTATTACCGAGTCCGGACATTATGCGATTGAAGACACGGTTGATTTTACAATCTATACACCGGGTATAGAAGATACCTTCAGCGCAAGTCTCGCTATCGTACCTCTTCAGCTTATGAGCTATTATATGTCTGTTGCCAAGGGTCTTGATGTTGATAAACCGAGAAACCTTGCCAAGAGCGTAACAGTAGAATAAAAAACTTAGGATGGCCACCGTAACTGCCTGTTGCGGTGGTCTTAACTGTAAATATGAGAAGACTTTATCACTATCTAACCAAATATAAGCTTCAATGCATTCTGGCCCCCCTCTTTAAGATGTTGGAGGCCAGTTTTGAGTTGATAGTTCCCCTGGTAATCGCTTCCCTTATAGATAAGGGAATAGTGACGGGGGATAAGGCACACATATACCGTCAGGTTGCAATACTGGGAGTATTTGCCGTTGTGGGATGTGTTACAGCCATAACGGCTCAGTATTTTGCTGCCAGGGCTGCCATCGGATTCGCAACCGATGTCAGACGGGATATGTTTTCACATCTGATGAAACTGTCTCACAGCGATATCGACGGACTTGGAATCAACACCATGATCACCAGAATCACAACGGACGTCAATACGGCTCAGAACGGTGTAAATATGTTCTTAAGGCTCTTTTTAAGGAGTCCTTTTGTGGTCTTCGGAGCAATGATTATGGCCTTC
>JAEEHY010000320.1 GCA_016281085.1 Lachnospiraceae bacterium | reverse complement strand
ATATTATCAGGCATATCAATGTACTCAATAAGCCTGTAAGTGCCGGTATATGATCATCCATTGTGATCCACTGTTCAACAAATGAGGCTACGAACAGTGCTGTCATGCTAAATTCGATACCTTTTGTCGAGAAAGGAAGAAAAGAACCAAGAATACTGCCTGTAATACTCCCGATAACCCAATAACATTGGTTAAATACAGAAACAAGAAAGCGGTATAGAGAGATGTCTTCCATTGCAGGAGGCTCATCGTTGCATAAAAGCGAATATGTTTCATCAGTCAAGGCAAAGATAAGATACGGCTTATACCGTTTTTCATCCTTATAACGGTTGATCATGGAAATGCTGTAGAACAGATGCCTTGCATTGACCATAATCGTTGTTATCAATGTCATTATTACAGAAGCACCCCCTGCGAGCAGTCCCACTCCTACATACTGCATGGAACCCGCGTAGATAAGAAGACTCATCACAAGAGCCCAAAGGGTTCCATACCCTGCATCATGCAGAAGGATACCAAAACCTATCCCTAAGACCAGGTATCCCGCCATTACCGGTATTGTTTTAGCAAAGGCTTTCTTTACAACTTCGTTCCTCATCTCCTCTTTAACACCTTTCAGTTAATCTCTTACTCAACCCATGTTACAGGATTTCCTGTTCTGTCCCGGAGCACCGTTCGCATCCGCTAGTAAATCCCTATCAAACTGTCACTATTCAACCTTGAAGATTCCGTCTTCGCTTGAGTAAAATTCTATTTCAAAAGCCATAAAGATTCCTCCAACAAAAAATATGCCAGAACAACCCACGTTGCTATGGAGAAGAAATTACCATACTTGTCTCTTCCGCTCCTAAATATCTCTGCGGCATCTTTCCTGCCTACAAGTTCATAGCCATTAAACAGTTCAGAGCCCTCTGCTCCATCCTGTGAGAACTCCGATGCATCATCAATACTGATATGTGCACAAAGAAACGCATTACTTTCATCTGTCATTCCGGGGGATGAGAATGCACAAGGATTGATAACCTCAATACTGTCACTGTCCGTTACTTTAAGGCCGGACTCTTCGAATATTTCCCGTTTAGCTGCCTCTATTAGGGGATCATCCTTACTGTGATCTGTCGGATCTATCAGCCCTGCGATAGGACTTAACAGATACTGACCTACAGGATACCTGTATTCGTAATTTAGCAGTAGTTTAGGCTCATCATCGGCAATCTTGACGATAACTGCTATGGTAACGGCATCGGGAAGCATAGTTTTGAATTCTTTATCCGATTTTCTCGCCACCAAGCTGCCACTGTCTCTTCTTGAAACATCAAAATAATGTGCGCCTTCTTTATACTGCAGGTCATATAATCGCAAAAACCTGGCGTCATACAGAGATTTTATGTTTTCATCTGAAAATTTTGGTTTATTTAAGTCTGTAACCATGATAGTTATGTCCTCCCATGCATAGATTAGGATATGGAATGCCCATATTGCTCACCTCTTCCTCTCGCGTTCAATCCTTTCTATGATTTTATCCACAAGTTCTTCCTTAGTCTTAACTCCTGCTCCGTATTCGTCGTACTCAATGTAGGAGAAGGAGTTGATAATGATATGATGGTAACCGGTCACCTCATGCAGCCACATCATAGAATCCGCCATAGACTCTGCAAAACGCCGGACTTCGTCATCATCCGCCGTATCAAGATCTATGCCCTTGAAGGTGACATCAGTGTCAAATATGCCGGCTTTGCTGGCTTCGATGGCTTCATCTTCAGACCGGAAGAAGACTTCCTTATGCAGTTCTCCGGGAAAATCAAACGAATCATCCTTAGCGTATTCATAAGTATCCACATAGGGAATCTGCGGGAAATATTCATCCCTTAGGATGTTTTGATATTCCACAATTTTATTCCCGTAGAAGAAATCATTCCATTCAACGCAGTAATAATGATCATCCATTTCACCTTCAATCCACTGCACCCGGAATCTTACCCCGTTCTCATCCGTGGCATAGATATTAAAATAGAACCCGTACTCCGACCAGTCATATTCCGTATCAAAAGTAAAATCATGATCCGGATATTTCTTATCAAGGAGCGTTTCCGTCTTCCGTGTAAGCCAATAGCGTTCCCAGGGATTAAGATATCCGAAAAAACCAAGCACTGCATGGACGAAAATGTATATTATGACAATCACAACCGCCAAGACACTGATTATGATCACAACTACCCTTTTCATACTGGTTTGTCCTTTGCTACCTTCTGTTTCCTGATAAAGTTCTCAGTAGTGTCACACACGGAAAATGATGTTACGGTTTCCTTGATACTCCTTGCCAGATCAGGATCGTTTCGTTCATTTCATGTACCTCATAATCGATTAATCCCAATTTCTTACTTTGTTACTTGCCCCTTGCGGTATCTGCCAAAAAGAATTCCGTCATCTACATACTTATCAGACTGAGATACCCACATGGGAAATTTCCCCGTTGCCAAAGCTGTCTGTCCGTTGAGCAGTCCTGTATGAAATGAGATATGACGAAACTGCCTGAGCACTAATTCCATTCTTGTATGCTCACAGTTTTCAGGGCATTCATACAACATTTCATCTGTTAAAGAATCAAGGT
>JAEEHY010000319.1 GCA_016281085.1 Lachnospiraceae bacterium | reverse complement strand
GTTTATCTATTTTCTTTTTTAGATCGGCCTCCGCATGTCCTGCCGGAAGCTTTATATTATCAATTCGTATCATGAGTATTCCTTATGACTGTTCATTGTTTTCACATTCTGCTTTACACTTCCATATGATAAAACGAACCATAAGCTATCAGATCAGCCTTAATGTAACAGCTATCTTAGCCAGTATATCTCCTCCCGGGAAGGCTCGTATTTCAGATTCGTTTACGCCCTTCAGCTTAAGAAGTGCAACGAAATACACACAGACCCCGACAGCCACAGAAACAAGTGTAGATACCACCTCCCCTGCGGATTTGCTGAGGACATTGTACAGTACTCCGATAATAACTCCCATTATCGCAGATGATATCAGGGGAATGATAAAAGTCTTCCTGATCTCCTGTCTGTACGCCAGATGACGTTTAATGCTGATCCAGTTCAGTACACATATTATAAGGGCAAATATGACAAGTGCCATTACCACTCCGTACAGCTTAAGATCAAGCACTCCGATGAACAGATACAGCGCCCCGACATGAACCGCCAGAGCAATGGCGGCATTCCTTACAGGGATATTCATCCTGTTAATACCCTGCAGCACGCCGTTTGACAGGGTGGACATGGAATATAGTACTACCGTAACTGAACCCACACGAAGAAGCATGGCAGGGATCTCTATTTCACCTGTAAACAGCATCGACAGGATGGGCTTACCGAGAACACTAAGCCCCATGGCACAGGGAATGGCGATAATCATTACAAAGCGCATTCCAAGACGCACCTTGTGCCTTGCGAGCTTGAACTTACCCTGTTCAACACAGCCTGTAAGACTGGGCATTATTGATGAACACAGTGCATTGGACAAAGCTACGGGCACATTTATGATAACCTTATATTTGGTACTGAATATGCCCCAGTATGATGCGATATCATGCTCACTCAGTCCTCTTCTGGCCATGACCGAACCAAAGATACCCTGATCGAGAACATCCGAGATGTTGTATATTGTACTGCTCAGTATGACCGGAAGTATTGTGATAAGAAGCAGACGGAATATCTTTGTGAAACCGTCATTTCTTGCCGTCCTGTCCGCAATGACGTTATTCTTCATACGCCTGTTGTGAAAGAAATAAATAACAACAAGCATTATGAGTCCTGCCAGTGCTCCGGCTCCGGTTCCGAGGGTTCCACCCGCGGCTCCGTATGCTGCCGAATAGGTACTGTCTCTTAAAAGCTTTGCAACCTTTGTTCCGTACTCAAACAGATATATAGCGGCAGCAACCGATACAACCGCATTTATTATCTGTTCAAACAGCTGTGAAAACGCAGTGGGCATCATTGTTCCAAGTCCCTGGAAATACCCTCTTATAACACCCATGACGGCAACTACAAGAAGTGTGGGCGCAAGTATCCTGAGCGCTATTGCACTCTTGGGCAGGTTCATGATGTTTGATGCCATGGCATCCGCTCCAAACAGTACTATAAGACAGGTCGCACCGCCTGTTATGCATGCAAAAAGCATGGCGCCGCGAAAAATCTTTCTGGCGTTCCTGTACTGTCCCTTGGCCACTCTTGCCGCAACAAGCTTGGATACGGCTGTAGGAAGACTGTATGAAGATATTATCAACATAATGGAATATATCTGAAATGCGGCTGAGTAATATCCCATACCGCTGTCGCCGATCTTCTTCTGCAGGGGTATGCGATAAACCAGTCCGATAAGTCTTGAAATTATACCGGTAATTGCAAGGATTCCGCCCTGAACTATAAAATTGGATCTCTTGTCCTCTCTGTCGCTCATTAATTACCTCGAAATACCCAATAATTCCATTATCAGGCGCTGCTTATCCTCCATGACCACTCTGTCCTCGTCCCGGATATGGTCATATCCAATTAAGTGTAACATACTATGAGCGATAAGAAAAGCATATTCTCGTTCTATATTGTGACCGAATTCCACTGCCTGCTCATTTACTTTGTCAGCTGACAGGACAATATCACCAAGCATCAGTTCACCTGTTTCTATATTGAAACAGTCGTCCATTTCCTCGACATGTGAGAAATCTCCCGCCACGTCATATTGAACCATCGGAAACGAAAGAACATCGGTGACTTTATCCATATTTCGTGATTGTTTATTTATCTCTCTAATAGAAGCATTGTCTGTTATGAGAAGGCTGACCTCAGCCTCATAGGGACAGTCCTCCTCGTCAAGCACGGTATCGACAACCCTTTTATACAGTTTTTCGGCATCGAAATTCCATCCGGGCTCAGTCTCGTAATCAATATTGTATGTCATAGCCTAATGTCTCCCATGATGTGTATGAACGGACTTAATACGTTTTTCCTTACGCGTCGCTTCCTTTTTCTCATATCTCTCATAAGCGTTTACTATCCTTTGGACAAGCGGATGCCTTACCACATCCTTCGATGTCAGGTAACAGAACCCTATCTCTTCGACATCTTTAAGGACCTTTATTGCCACATCAAGTCCAGATATCGCATCCTTTGGCAGATCCTTCTGTGTCTGGTCACCGGTTATCACAACCTTTGATCCGTAACCGATCCTGGTTAAGAACATCTTCATCTGGGCAGGCGTCGTATTCTGCGCCTCATCAAGGATGATATACGCATTATCAAGTGTCCTTCCGCGCATATAGGCAAGCGGAGCCACTTCTATAAGGCCCTTTTCCATATTCTTCACAAAGCTGTCCGCACCCATTATCTGATACAGCGCATCATACAGCGGCCTCAGATAAGGATCGACCTTGCTCTGTAGATCTCCGGGGAGAAAGCCAAGCTTCTCACCCGCTTCTATGGCAGGTCTTGTCAATATGATCCTTGATACTTCTTCGTTCTTAAATGCCGTTATTGCCATGGCCATTGCAAGATAAGTCTTACCGGTACCGGCGGGTCCGAGCCCGAATACGATCATCTTGCTCTTTATCGCATCAATATATTCCTTCTGCCCTAGCGTCTTGGGTTTGATCGGTTTACCGTTTATGGTGTGGCAGATCAGCTTATCGTCCATTTCCACCATGGCGCCGTTCATATTCTCATAGGCAAGGGCAATGCTGTAATCCACCTTCTGTTCATTTATCTCATTTCCTTTACGCGAAAGACTTACCAGCTCTTCAAGGACTGAAGAAGCATTGTCCACAGCAC
>JAEEHY010000318.1 GCA_016281085.1 Lachnospiraceae bacterium | reverse complement strand
GATAAGGAAATAAAGATTGTATTCAATGTGTCGAATGATCCGGGCGGCCCCGGGGGTAGAAGAGCCGTTACCCTCAAAGAATTAGATAATAGTGTACCAGTGAAGTGTTGGCATCCTTGTTGCAATGCTTCATACATATAAAAAGCCGTGTTGACCACGGCTTTTTTATATGTATTTCACCTTGTACTCCGGTTCCCTGCCTTCCTCAACAGTCATTACTATATAGCTTGGTCTGGCATCCGGCTGCCTCGGAAGAGACAGCGAACCAGGATTTACTATTGTTATACCTTTTGAATATGCGACTACCGGAACATGAATATGACCGAACATAACTATATCCGCATGATTTTCCTCTCCTAAGAAGAACATGGCGTCCTGATTACGGTAAATATTGTAATGATGACCATGCGTTACCAGAACACTTCGTCCCGCTATTTCGAACTTATCCACCTCCGGAAGCTTAAGCATGTAGTCATTGTTACCCTTAACGACATGTACAGGACAGGAGAAATACTCCTTAAGTTCCGTAGGCATGTGTTCAATGTCTCCGCAATGGATGAACATATCAACCGGCTCTTCCTTTCGGATGACCCTCCACATATTACCCTCATATCCATGTGTATCGCTAACTATCAGTATCTTCATATACTTCTCTTTCTAAATGCTCTCTCGTCCTGTTCAGTGCTATATCAGGCCCCGGTCTCTCTTATAAGTATATCCTTCATCAGCCTGAGAGCCTTGCCGCGGTGGCTTATCTTATTCTTTTCTTCAAGATCCAGCTCGGCAGAATAGCAGCCGTATTCAGGAAGATAAAATATAGGATCATATCCGAAACCGTTACTGCCCTTCTCTTCGTATCCTATCCTGCCCTCCATGGTCGCACGGACGGTCTTACTGCGTCCATCCGGGAAAGCTGCCGCAATAACGCACACAAACCTTGCCGTTCTCTCTCCATCCGGAACATCGATCAGCCGTTCAATAATATTCCTGTTCTTTATCTTATAGGAAGTATTGACTCCGCAGTACCTGGCAGAATACACTCCGGGCTCCCCGTTAAGGAAATCCACTTCAAGACCGGAATCATCCGCGAGAGTCAGCTTACCGGTCTTCTCCATGATGATCCTCGCCTTGATAAGGGCATTCTCTTCAAAAGTTTTCCCATCCTCCGTGATCTCATCCGTTATACCGGCATCCTTTAAAGAAATGATCTCCACGGGAAGATCTTCCATGATCATACGTATTTCACGTAGCTTTCCTTCATTTTTCGTTGCAAATATTATCTGCTGCATGTCAGGTCACCTTTACCCTCTTTTAGATCTGCGACGCTTCAGCGCTTCAGTGCTTCACTGCCGTTTCACACTGTCGTTTGTTCTCCTCGGCGGTTTGGGACCCATGAACTGGTAATAATAGGTCTTCATCATCCCGTTGTATATCTTCCGGTTCTTATCCGCCTTGCGGCCCATGACCTTCTCCACTTCATCATAGCCGCTTATAATGTAAGCCGACCATGAATCGAGGCCCTTATACGCATTCGCAAGCTGTTCGTACAGCACTGCCATCTCTTCCTTATCTCCAAGCCTCTCCCCATAAGGAGGATTGGTAATAAGGAACCCGTACTTCTTCGGATGATGAAGCTCAGCAACAGGCCGTCTCTGGAAATGTATCTTATCCTTCACTCCTGCAAGGGCCGCATTATCACGCGCCGCCTTTATCATGTCACCGTCTATATCATAGCCCTGAATGTCCGTATCAACACTCATATCCACCATATCACGGGCTTCTTCAAACGCATCCTGGTAATCGTCTGCTTCCATTATATTACCCCATGACTGAGACGTAAACTGTCTGTTCATGCCGGGAGCTATATTACATGCAATAAGAGCCGCTTCGATGGGAATGGTGCCGCATCCGCAGAAAGGATCGACAAGCACACGCTCCTTATTCCATGGTGTCAGCATGATCATTGCCGCCGCAAGATTCTCCGCAACGGGTGCCTTGCTGACAAGCTTCCTGTAACCGCGTTTGTGAAGCGATTCCCCCGTCGTATCAAGTCCGACAGTAACAATATCCTTCATTATCGAAACCCGTAAAGGATAAGCTTCTCCATCCTCGGTAAACCAGCTCACATTATATGTCTGTTTAAGGCTCTCAACCATGGCCTTTTTGATTATGGACTGTATATCGGAAGGACTGAACAGCTTACTCTTGATCCCCGAAGCCTTGGCTACCCAAAATCTGCCGTTCACCGGAATGAATTCCTCCCAGGGAACCGCCTTTGTTCCCTCAAATAGCTCATCAAAAGTATCAGCCTTAAACGACGCCACTTTGATAAGTATCCTCTCCGCAGTGCGCAGAAAGATGTTTGCACGCGCTATTGCCTCAGTATCACCCTCGAAGGTGACCTTACCGTCAGACACTTCAACAATATCATATCCCAGGTCGTATATTTCTCTTTTAAGCACTGCCTCCATGCCAAAATGACACGGAGCGATAAGTTCCAGCTTCCTCATTTTCATCTTCCCTAAATTTTTATTCTTATATTGCCGATATATATTAATGGATCTTGATCGGAATTCCGGTCAATTTTTTTGAAATTGTTACAGAATTTTTAAGTAAAAATCGAAAAATAACCGTTATGTAAACCGCATTTTTACTGAATTCCACAATATTTAGTGGATTCAAAAAAAATTTATACTATTTTAAAAAAAGGCTTGTCTTTTTGGTCAATGTGTACTATAATCTTACTTGTAAACGGGAATCAACCCTTCAAAGGATTCTCGATTACGACCCCTTATTAATTATTTATACTCCCCTCATCGTAGCCCGTTGGTTCCCCCTTCGGGCTACTTTTCTTTTTTCTTTAACTTCTTATATCCTCGCTACTCCCGACTTCCTTGCAGCCTCGGCAACCGCTGAAGCAACCGCATCTCTTACATTCTCGTTGAAGCTGTTGGGGATTACATACTCGGGAGACAGTTCATCTTCCCTGACTATTCCTGCTATTGCATAAGCTGCAGCAAGCTTCATATCATCATTAATATCTCTTGCACGTACATCCAGTGTTCCCCTGAATATACCCGGGAAAGCAAGTACATTGTTGATCTGGTTGGGATAGTCCGAACGTCCGGTACCCATAACTGCGACTCCTGCCTTCTTCGCTTCATCAGGAAGGATCTCAGGTACAGGATTGGCCATGGCAAATACGATCGGATCCTTGGCCATGGTTGCAACCATGTCAGCTGTCAAAACACCGGGAGCTGACACACCGATGAATACATCCGCACCCTTAATAACATCTGCAAGCTGTCCCTGCTTCTTTTCCAAATTTGATATCTTTGCCATTTCTGCCTTTATGCTGTTAAGGTTGTCCCTTCCGTCATAGATCGCACCCTTGGTATCGCACAGTATGACACTCTTAAGGCCTGTCTTCATAAGAAGCTTCGTTATGGCAATGCCAGCAGCACCGGAGCCGTTGACCACAACCGAGATGTCTTCCATCCTCTTATTTACAAGCTTCAGAGCATTTATCAGACCGGCGAGCACAACAACGGCAGTTCCGTGCTGATCGTCATGGAAGATCGGGATATCACATCTTTCCTTAAGCTTCTTCTCTATCTCGAAGCATCTCGGAGCAGATATATCTTCAAGATTAACTCCACCAAAGGATCCTGCAAGCAGGGCTACCGTATTAACTATCTCATCTACATCTTTTGAACGGACGCATAGAGGAAACGCATCAACATTTCCGAAGCGCTTGAACAGTACACACTTCCCTTCCATAACCGGCATTCCCGCTTCGGGACCGATATCACCGAGGCCAAGCACAGCCGTTCCGTCTGTAATAACAGCCACCATATTTCCCCTGCGTGTATAGGTATAGCTGAGATCCACATCATCCTTTATCTTAAGACAGGGCTCAGCCACTCCGGGGGTATATGCAACAGACAGATCATCCATCGAATTAACCTCACAGCGGCAGGTGACCTCCAGCTTACCGTTCCATTCCTCATGCTTCTTAAGTGCGTATTCCTTCTTATCCATAACAACCTCCTGATTTATAAACTCCGGACTTCTCATATCTGTCTTATATCTGCTTGGGCATACCGAAAACCCTGTCCGGACATGATCAAACAATACCTACTAACTATACAAGATATGCTCTGATAATTCAAGAGTAAGCATACATCTTGTGCTATACTTTTCTTCAATGATAACTGCCACTTACCGGTGAGTGTGGTATAATGACTTATATTAGCTGTTTTTGATTTATCCAACAGGGAGTTTCGTCATGCCGTTAAGCAAGCACAAGATCAGGCATTTCAATGAAATGGCTCATTATATAAGAAATCACCGCAAGGTTCAGGAAATGAAAAAATACGTCCAGCACGGGGACGTATCAGTGTATGACCATGTGAATGATGTAGCGCATACTGCATATAAGATAGCGCACGCTCTTAAGATCAGGTTCGATGAGAAGGTTCTTATCGAAGGCGCCCTGCTGCATGATTTTTTCGGATACGACTGGCATGAGGACAAGGTTAAGCGTAAGCTGTTTGACATGCACGGCTACACTCATGCGAAACGTGCCAGGGAGCGGGCAGTAAAGTATTTCGGCATCGACAGGAAGACCCAGCATGTGATCGAGACACATATGTGGCCCCTGACTATCCGAAGCTTCCCGCGGACAAGGGAAGCGATCATAGTATGTCTGGCTGACAAGATAGTATCAACCAGAGAGACTGTCATGGGCAAGCTGCCGAAACGCAAACGCTAGGGCAAAGCCTCCCGCAAAACCGCCAAAATGAGCAGCGTAATCGATCCCCGGCATGGCGACACTTGAATAAACGCAGAATATTATGGCAAGAGCAAGACGCTTTTTGCTCATTTCTATTCCAATGCTTTTCATAAGGGAAAACAGAACTATCGCACCCAGGACACCGTAAACAGCACCCGACGCTCCGACTGATGTATAGTGATTTCCCGAAAACATTTCATAGCAGTAGGAAGTAACATTTCCTATGATACCGGATAACAGATACAGTACAACAAACCGGACCGTTCCCATCTTTTCTTCCATGAGAGAGCCCATCACATAAAGAGACACCATATTGCTGACTATATGTTCAATACTGCCATGAAGAAACATGGCTGTAAACAGCCGGTACATCTCTCCCTGAGATACCCTGTCATAATCCATCATCCCATACTTTACAATATCGGGATAAAGCAATGAAACCACAAATGCAGCTGCATTTATTATGACAAGTGCCAAAGCAGCCTTTGCAGGCTTTGTATCCCCGCTCTCACCCTGCTGCCTCTGTCTCATGAGAAAATCAATCGAGAAATCCCTGAGTTCCTTAAGTTCTTCACCTATATCATCAGGAGTTGCGATCTGCAGAGTATCGACTATTATTACCCAGAAGCCGGGCGTGTCACCTGCAACCGGTACAACATCCTTCATATCGTTTACAAAAAACAAGGACACTACCTGTACAGGTTCATCACCAAACGTTGCCGCTATCTCATTCGTCTGGTTCACAAACACTTCGTTGTCTGTTCCGACATCCTCGGTCAGATCAACAAGCTGTACTACCGTAATGTCCTCACTGCCCTCCCTGATACACTCGGTTATCCCCGGATGGGCAGTCTTTGATATCGTATATCCTCTTTTTCTCAAATAATCTGTGTATTGTTCGCTCAGTTTCATATCATCATCTCAAAAGTATCATATCGGATATTTCCTAATATACATTTTTCAGCGATAATATGCAACCGTGCGTCTTACAGCGCAAGCTTCAGTATCTCAATGAACCTGACTTCATCCAAAGGCTCGTAATGGCCTACCGCACCGTTTCTGGTTGCTCTCTTAGCCATTATCTCAAAGTCAGAATCATCTATTCCAAGCTCTGTGAGGCTGGTTTTAAGCCCAAGACTCCTGAAGAATTCCCTGAGCTTGTCTCCAAGTATATCAGCCCTTTGAGCTTCACTGTAATTGTATGGATCAACACCGTAGACACGTGTTGCAAGCAGAGCCGGACGCCACGGCTTCACACCTGCCATATATTTCACCCACGCAATTATAACAACAGCCATTCCCTCACCGTGTGTGATATTATACTGTGCCGACAGTTCGTGTTCAATTCGGTGTGAACCCCAGTCGGCTGCCCTTCCGGCATCAAGGAAGTTGTTGTGTGCCACACTGGCCAGCCACTGTATCTCTGCCCTTGCATTTATATCGTGCGGGTTCTTTATGAGCCTGTCCGCATTAAGCAGCAGTGCCCGCACCGCCCCTTCAATAAGGTAATCCGTCGTATCCGAATTTTTCACATCCGAGAAATATCTTTCAAGAAGATGTGTAAGTACATCCGCAATTCCCGCTGCAGTCTGATACCATGGAAGATTAACCGTATATTCCGGATTCATGATCGCAAATCTCGGAATGATCCTGTCATCTTCGAAGCCCAGCTTCCACTCCCCGTTTGATATGATCGCTGCATTTGATGTCTCTGAGCCGCTGGATGCTGTTGTAGCGATCACACCTACCGGCAGTACCTCCTTCGGGGACACTCCTTTTTCAAAGAAATCCCACACATCACCTTCATACGGAACACCAAGAGCAATCGCCTTAGCCGTGTCGATCGAACTTCCTCCGCCCACTGCAAGGACGAAATCGACCTTCTTCTCCTTCCCTTCCTTAACCAGCTTCCTCACAAGCTCCACATCGGGATTGGGAACTACTTCCCCACTCTCAGCAAAATCAAGACCAAGGTCATTAACCGCGTCGATAATAACACTGTATATACCCAAAGACTTAATAAAGTCGCCGCTGTAAACCAGCAGGAGTGACTTTACCCCATATTCCTTCAACAGGTCCTTAAGTTTATTCTGCGCTCCCTCGCCAAATACTATCTTAGCCGGGTTGTAATATTCAAATCCTATCATTCCATCATTCCTCCTTTGATCTGATGTTACTAATATATCGTTATAGCATATCAGTGTCTAATACCTAATTAGTATATGCTGTTATAAGTTTTTCCTATTACCGTAATAAACCGAATACAAAAGAGGCCGCAGGATCCATGGCCGATGATACCACTCTCCTGCAGCCCCTGTTACCGGTTTGTATTACGACTTAATTAAGAGGAACTACTGCCCCGTCATATTTTCCTTCAATAAATTCCTTAACTTCGCTTCCCTGAAGTACTGTTACCAGTGCCTTAAGTGCCGGATCTTCTGCCTTATCGGGTGAGGTAGCGATTATATTTCCGTAAGTTGTTGCGGCAAGTCCGTCATTTGCTTCTACCGCAAGTGCCTGGCTTACATGAAGTCCGCCCTCGATTGCATAGTTTCCGTTGATAACAGCTACATCCACATCGGGAAGTGCCTGTACCAGCTGCTCAGGTGCCAACTCCTTGAACTCGATGTTCTTGGGATTGTCCACTATATCTCCGATCGTAGCGTTGATACCTGCATCATCCTTAAGTGTAAGGAGGCCTTCCTGTGCAAGAAGGAGCAGTGCTCTTGCTTCGTTGGTAACGTTATTGGGAACTGCTACAAGCGCTCCGTCGGGAAGCTGTGAAAGATCTGTTGTCTTTCCTGCATATACTCCGAAGGGCTCATAATGGATAGCCCCTATTGATACAAGATCCGATCCGTTCTCCTGATTGAACTGCTCAAGATAAGGTACATGCTGGAAGTAGTTGGCATCAAGGCTGCCCTCGATAACTCCGGTGTTGGGTGTGATTGAATCCTCAAGCTGTATTATCTCAAGATTGATACCCTGCTCCGCAAGTATGGGCTTTGCTACCTCAAGGATCTCTGAGTGAGGTGTTATGTTGGCTCCTACCCTGATCGTTACAGGCTGTGAGTCATCTCTTGCTCCGAGCACTCCCGAATCCTTTGTCTCAGTTTCCGCTGCATCGGCCTGAGCCGTCTCATCTGCCGCGGGCGCTGTCTGTGCTGTCTGTCCGCATCCTGTTACTCCAAGTACAAATGCTGTTGTCAGTGTCAGTGCTAATAATCTTCTCTTCATAATTTTTCTCCTCTTTTCTTTATTTTTTATCATATTTGATGATCTTAATATATACTGCTTTGTATGTTATTGCAAATATCTATATGTTATTGTGTGTTATAAATTATGCCTATATAGTTACATTACCGTTTTGTGTAGTCTCTCATTTATACAGTTCAGGATCGTCTCACACGTTTCGACATTCTCACTCCGGCTTCCTGTATCACCATGACCATGACTATGAGCAGCGCGACCGTTACCCAAAGCACTGTCTTCTCGTACCGGTAATAACCGTACTGGAGCGCTATGGCTCCGAGGCCGCCGCCACCTATTACTCCTGCCATTGCAGAATAGCCGAGTACGGTGGCAATATTTATCGCTCCGCCAAGGAGGAGAGACGGAACTGCCTCGGGTAATATGAAATTTACTATAATGAACAACGGTGAAGCTCCCATGGACTGAGCCGCTTCTATGATCCCCGCCGGTACCTCATTGAGCGAGGACTCAACCATCCTTGCAACTATCGGTATAGCGCCCACTGTAAGAGGTACGATGGTTGCCTTCGTTCCTATTGAACTTCCCACTACAAATCTCGTGAACGGGATCAGCAGCACGAGCAGGATAAGAAACGGAAGCGACCGGCAGATATTGACAAGCGTACCGACTACCGCATTTACCGTTTTGTTTTCAAACAGATGACCCTTGGCACTTAAATACAGTATCACGCCCAGCGGAAGCCCTATCACATATGAGAACAGGGTTCCGAAAAAGGTCATCTGCAGTGTTTCACCTATTCCTTTTATTATTGCAGCCTGAACAAATGCTTCCATTACTCGTTCACCTCCGTTATGCCGAGTCCTTTACTCCTGAAATAATCAATCACGACCTCCTGATCCTCTGCTTCTTTCGGCAGCTCAATGATCATCTGTCCGTAGCCTATACCACCCACACTTTTTGTGTTGGCGCTGAGGATATTGACTTTGCGTCCCGTATCTTCAACAAGATTGGATATAAAAGGCTCATTGGCCGACAGACCGTCAAATGCGATCCTGACTATCCTTCCTCCGTTTCCGGAGGCATCATACGGGTTCAAGACATTTCCTTCGCCGTTTGGAAGGATTAACCGTCTCGCCGCTTCGGATTTCGGTGCAGTAAATATGTCCGATACCTTTCCCACTTCCGCAAGCACACCGTCATCAATGATTGCCACACGATCACATATCTTTTCAACAACTGACATTTCGTGTGTGATTATTACAACCGTAAGTCCTCGTATTTTATTTATCTCTTTCAGCAGATCCAGGATTTCCGAAGTGATCCTCGGATCGAGCGCACTCGTTGCCTCATCACTCAGCAGAACCTTGGGATCGGCAGCAAGTGCACGCGCTATCGCTACTCTCTGCTTCTGTCCTCCCGAAAGCTGGGCAGGATACGAGTCCTTCTTCTCCTCCAGACCTACTACCTTAAGCATTTCAACAGCCTTCTCACGCCTTAACGAGCGCGGCACCCCTGCTATCTTAAGAGGAAGTATCACATTATCAAGCACCGTCTTCTGATTAAGAAGATTAAAGCTTTGAAATATCATGGATATCGACTGCCTGACCTTCCTCAAATCCTTACTTCCGAGCTTTCCTATATCTTCACCAAAGAAGCTTACCGTTCCGCCACTTACCTCCTCCAGTCTGTTGAGTGTCCTTACAAGGGTTGACTTTCCCGCACCACTCATTCCTATGATACCGAATATCTCTCCCTCATATATATCAAGACTTACGTCCTTAAGTGCCGTGAACTCTCTGCTTTCATTTCTATACACCTTGGTCACATTTTTTAATTCATATACCTTATTTTCATCCGCCATGATCATTCCTCTGTTCCTTGGCCATACAGGATTTGTCTGCTGTATTAGTGATGCGCTTAACAATATCCCGGGCAAAAAATAAGGGCTATGGCCCCTGCCATAACCCCAATCTGTTTCATTATTACTTGATGTTCTCGCGCCATGTTGCAGGCTTGAACTCATTTATTATCGGAAGCAGTCTCTGATCCACATCGATCTTAAGAACTGAGTTAAAGTTGTTTGTTGCGATCATCTGACCCGCGAAACCTACTATAACTACTATCTCCTGATCATTCCAGAACTTCCTGAGCTTATCGAACAGCTCGTCAGATACTGCCGTGGGGTTCTTAACAATCTGACGGCCCAGCTCCGTAAGTATTTCTTCCTTCTCATCATACTGAAGATTGTGGGGATCAAGCCCCAATCCCTTTACATCACTTATAAAGAACAGTGAACACAATTGGCACGAATTGGTAGTTGAGATTGCATGTGCATACAGCACCGCATCCTTCTCACCGATAACCTCTACCAGCCTGTTCCATGATGTATACCAAGCCATGTATGCATCATATGTGGCTGCGTCATTAAGCAGGCCCGACTTCATGTTGGTAACCGCATTCCTTCCTGCCAGCTCCTCGTAACGTTCTCTCTCCGCACCGCTTGTTTCCTCAAGCTTTAACAATTTAATCCTTGCCATCTTTCCATCTCCTTTTCTTTTCTACTTTACACTACCTTAATTCTCCGCATGTATCTCTCATCAACCTTATGTACCGAATGATACTCTCAACATCTCAAACTGTCTAATTCCTAATATCTATACTGCTTTATAGGTGCAACCTATAACACAAACAGGCGGCCATATACATGACCGCCTGTAGTATTAATCATTCAATTAAAGTTCCTGAATTTCCGTTATCGGAATTCTTTCTTACGCTTCAGCAGTATACCTGCTACTATCATTGCCATTCCAAGCATGATCAGTACTACCGCTCCCATAAGACCTCCTGTCTTAGGTAATGTCGCACCGGCCTTACCGCTTCTGACTCCAAGAACTCCTGTCTTGATAAGTGTATCGATCCGCTTCTGCGTATCTGCAGGCAGATCATCGAATACATTGGGATTCTCATCCTTCATCTCAATGCAGGCATCCCTTAGTACCGCTACAGCTTCCTTCCTCGAACTGCTTTCAGGTGTATCAAGCAGCTTCTCGATCCTGTCCTCAACCTCCTTAGGTGTTGACGGAGGTATTATCAGACTGTTTGAACCTGTTGCCGTAGGCGTTTGAACAGGTCGCTGTGTAGGCTTTGCGGTAGGTTTAAGTATATCTGCCTCATTACTCTTAGTCGGCGTCGGTGTTGGCGTCGGTGTTGCTGTCGGCTTGGACGTCGCCGTCGGCTTAGGTGTAGGCGTTACTGCAGGCAACAGAACTTCTCCTCTTTCCGGTTTCTGTGTAGGTGTTATCGTTCCTGTAGGTACCGGTGTAGGTGTCGGTGTGGCCGTAGGCTTAGGTGTAGGTGCCACCGTAGGCTTAGGCTCCTCCGTCGGCCTAGGTGTAGGC
Source organism: Lachnospiraceae bacterium (assembly GCA_016281085.1). Classification (GTDB taxonomy): domain Bacteria; phylum Bacillota; class Clostridia; order Lachnospirales; family Lachnospiraceae; genus UBA2868. The sequence goes on along the minus strand of JAEEHY010000318.1, from coordinate 1,088 downwards.
GTCGCTGTCGGTGTAGGTGTCACCGTAGGCTTAGGCTCCTCCGTCGGCTTAGGTGTAGGCGTTGGTGTTGCCGTCGGCTTGGGTGTCGGTGTCGGCGTCGGTGTCGGCGTCGGTGTCGGTGTAGGCTCTTCTGTCGGCTCCGGTGCAGGTGTCGGCGTCGGTGTGGGAACATATTCATCCACCATTATTACGAGCTTATTGTAGCCATCTACCAACGAATTATCATCGGTTTCTACTGTTTCTATGCTTCCATCCGTATGTACATCAAATACAATATCTGCTGCCACCTTATGTCCTTCAGGCGCTGTTTCCTCATGGAATACATAACGTCCTGTCGGTACATCCGTCAATACCAATGGTGAATTTCCACTCGTCCAGGTTATACGATCTGAACTTATCAATGCCATCGGTCCTGACTCAATTCCCACTCCGCTTAAATCAATTCCGTCTGCACTCAACCACAGAGTAGCTCCTTCAAGCTCCACCGTATCATCCTTGGACGAAACCTTGGAAAGTGTAACCTTGACCGTCTTATCCAAAATATCGGTAGGTTCCGGTTTCTGTGTAGGTGTAGGTGTCGGCTCCGGCGTCGGTGTAGGCGTCGGTGTTGCCGTCGGTGTAGGCGTAGGCTCTTCTGTCGGCTCCGGCGTTGGTGTCGGTGTTGCTGTCGGCGTAGGTGTTGCTGTCGGTGTCGGCGTTGCCGTCGGTGTAGGCGTAGGCTCTTCTGTCGGCTCCGGCGTCGGTGTCGGCGTCGGTATCGGTGTTGCTGTTGGTGTCGGCGTAGGCTCTTCTGTCGGCTCCGGCGTTGGTGTCGGTGTTGCTGTCGGTGTCGGCGTTGCCGTAGGTGTCGGCGTAGGCTCTTCTGTCGGCCCCGGCGGCGGTGTCGGCGTTGGCGTTGCCGTAGGTGTCGGCGTCGGTGTCGGTGTCGGTGTCGGCGTCGGCGTCGGCGTAGGTGTTGCTGTCGGTGTCGGCGTCGGTGTAGGCGTTGGCGTTGCCGTCGGCGTCGGCGTCGGTGTCGGCGCCGGTGTCGGCGTTGGCGTTGGCGTTGCCGGCGGTGTCGCCGTTGGGGTTGGTGTGGGCGTCGCGGT
>JAEEHY010000317.1 GCA_016281085.1 Lachnospiraceae bacterium | reverse complement strand
CGTAAGATCGACAGTACTTCCTCTGCTATGTCCCGACCGTTTTGCGACAAATCCCAATGAAAACAGATCTTCCTTGGATACCTCAGGATAAAAGATCTTTTTCATCCGGATATCGCCAACATCCTCAGCCCATCTTACGAAGTGATCTACAGCTCTTTTAGGCCTGTATGCATCATACATCCTAAGCCTGTAACCATTCTTTATAAATTCATCACTGGCATTTTTAAGCGCGTTTGCCGCTTCTTTTGTCAGAAGAGCTGTCGGTTGTACATATCCGTCTATCCTGTCTCCAATAAAATTGTAAGTGGAATAATAACGTATTTCCAAGATCACATCCGGTACAACATCGGGTATATTAACAAAGTCCGATGAGTCCATGGATATATCGTATTTCTTTTCATTACTCATGCTCATGCTCCCAAAATCGATCCGACAATTATACCAAGCCATGTTCCTATAACATATCCAAAAGTCCCTATAAGCATACTGGGTCCCACCAGTTTATTCCATCCCTGAGATATCGCCATACCCGCAGCAGTTGTAGGTCCGCCGATATTGGCATTTGATGCGATGATCATCTCTTCAAGATTAAAACGGAACACCTTCCCTATAACAAAACAGAAAAACATATTAAATATCACGAGGATAAAACAGAACAGCAAAAGAAACGGAGCTTTCCTTATTATCAGAACGATCGATGCCGGAACACCGATCACAAAATAGAACTGATATATAAGCCAGGTTCCCAGTTCTTTCGCGCCATGGATCTCTTTTGCTATTTTTTCAAATACGGTTGCAAATATCATGGAGATGTTTGTGATCCATACATACTGGCTTCCGAAAAATGTATTAAGCATTTTCCATATTGCGTTGTTCTGCGGTATGATATCGGAAAGAAATCCACCGGTCATCTTTGCAGCAGTAACAACGATCACTGAATAGGCAAACGCAGCTGCTATATCCTTCAGAGAAATATCCGTTCTTCCCCAATACCCGGCTGCCGGTGTCAGGCCATCGCCTTTGATACCGTTCTTTGATACACTATCAATATACGGATGCCTGTAATGTTTTCTGAACCACGCACTTGAAGCAATTCCCAGCAGACACATAAAATATACTGCCATATTAAGGTTATCCGCAACAGTAGCCGCCGAAATGAGATTTCCGTCCACACGGAAGGCATCTGCAACAGCGGAGAAATTAACACCACCTCCGATATACGACCCCGTCATCATGGCAGCCACACCCGCTAGTCCTTCCACTGAATTTGAAAGCAGTATAGTTCCGACAATTGCACCTGTAAGGGTTCCGGCAGCACCTATTAGAAAGATTGCAAGAAGTCTTCCTGTCTCACGCCATATCTTTAAAATATTTGCATTCAGCAACAGCAGTGGAATAGCAAGCGGAACCGCATAGCCCCACACGATATCATCGAACACCGGAGCATTTGCCGGAATGACATTTATATTCGTCAATAAAACTGCTATGGCCAAAACTATAATGGCACCGGTCATTTTGGCCGCCCACTTATACTTTTGTTCAAGATAGATCGCAATAAAGCTTGAAAAAAACATAATAGACAAAAGTGCCCAATTGTTTCCTTCCGATATCAGTGTCATTCAGTATCTCCTTTTACCCGCCTGCCTTTTCCTCCGGCAAGATAAGCCGGGTACCATTTTTCAAACCATACGGTAAACATTCCCATGAGCGCCGGAACAACATAGTTTACGATCTGCACCCAGAGCTCCATTCCGGAGCTCCGAAGAAACCATGTCCAGAAAGTGGTCAGAACATACAAAACACCCCAGCATGCCGCAAGGATATAATTCGTCTTCATAAAGAGAGGATTCTTATATGCCGCGTCCCCACCGTAATTGTATTTCACATATGTCGAGCACAACGGTTCTTTGACCAGACATGAAACAAGCCACATAAGACCAAAGATCAGGTATCCGGCACACGAAAGGAGCGTGCCGTTTTCAGTGAGACTCACCGCAACAGACAACAATGCAACTGCTGCGATCGAAAGTCTGTCCCATATGACAAACCTATGTTTCCGCATAATGAGCGGAATGAAAGCACATACCGCCAGAGTGATAAGCGCTCCTGTATTGCGCCCAAAGGGAATCGCGATCCAAAACGTGATCCAGGGAATCAACATTGTGGTCATCACCGGTTTCTTCAGTTCCTCATTTCCATCACTCCCTGATGACTTTTGCTCCTTTCCGGGATCTACGGTCCCAAAGAATCTGTCCCAGTTTATCATCAATGAAAAATCGCCGGTCACGGTATACATATGCCTGCCGAGTGCCTCTGCACCGTTTATTTCGCCGCGGGATATCGCACGCCATACTTCAAATGGCGTATCTATGCGGGTTGTTGATGTCAGGCTTTTGTCCGTATAAACTTTGCTTCCGTCCTTACCAAGAAAGATCTGATATGTTTTGTCCAGATCCGAATAATGCATCTCCAGCACACGATCTTTACCGTCATATGCTCCTTTATTATACAAGGCTGCCATCTGTTTAGTAAATGACTGATCTTCCGTTTCTTTTTCGCCGCTTTCTCTACTGACTCCCCAGCTTGCGTCTGCCATCTCCTCAAAGACCTCGCGGGGATATAAAAGTGTACTGAGTCTTCCTACTGTTTCGTCTGATATACCACCATGGGCATATTCACATCCCGCATCCCTGACATAGGAAAGATATACATCCGTTCTCGAGGCGAGTTCTTTGACTCTGAAGAGTTCACCCTGTCCGCAGAATATGGTCTCATATCCTCCTCTCCCGAGGAAATGATCAAACATCTTCGTCACACTGTCGTAATTTCCTTCAGATGAATAGAATCCACAGGTGGATATAAGAACGTGTTTCTTGCCACTCATATCGTATCTGGCGTCATGACTTCCGCTCCCGTATCCACTGTCATCCCTGCTCATAAAAGGAAGATTCATCGGTAACTGTCTGTCGATCATATTTTTAAGCATCCCCGGCACACTGAAATAATAAAGCGGAAAACTCCATACTATCAGGTCTGCTTCAAGCTCTTTTTCTATGATCATCCGCATATCATCTTTGATGCAGCACTCGCCGGGAGTATTCTTCCAGCAGAAAAAACATCCCTTGCACGGTGTAATCTTTAGAGATGCCAGATCCAGTTCTTCGATGACTACCGCTCCGGTTTTTTCTGTTTCCGCACAAAATCCCTCAACAAATGCATTCGCAAGCCTGAGAGAATTGCTCGCCTTTCCTTTCGGACTTCCGTTAATAAGAAGTATTTTCATCTTTTAAATCCTCCAGTTCATGTATACAGTTATCGCACCATTCTCTGAGCATACGGTCATACATCACCCCGAAATCGATCGTGAATTTCCAGTACAATGCTTTTAGGGGATCATCTATCATTTTCTTATATTCACTGCTCACCTCTCCTGCAGCTTCACTCCCTGTCGGGAATACGGTCTCTCTTTTTGAAAGTCTCTTAAAGTATTCGATGTTCTCATAGATACTGCATTCACCCCTGAAAAAAACTTTCATGAGCATGGCACTTCTGACAGGGTTTACCGTAGTTTCATCATCAAGCCAGCTTTTAAGCTCTTCCCTGCCTGTACCGGTGATAGACAGAACATTCTTATCGGGTTTACCATTCTGCTCGACATGCGTTACCGTTATCCAGCCTTTTTGTTCGAGTACCTGAAGCTCCCTGTATATCTGACTGGTCTGCGCATGCCAGAAATGGTTCAACGAATCTCTGAAAACCGTCCTGATCTCATATCCGGTCATGTCTCCGTAATTCAGCAGTCCTAAAATACCGTGTTTTAGCATAGGTTCTTATCCTTTCCTTCAATTATCATATTCCACTTGTGGAATATGATAAAAGTATAGTTCCACATGCAAAATCTGTCAATAGATAATTCGCCGATATTTTATGATTCAAGTAATCTTTTTAATATCTGTTCGCGACTGTCTATAAACATTTTTGTTACCTGATAGCTATCCGTTTCTTCATATGTACACGTATGTATCTGTCCTTCATCAAAGCTCAGTATCTCCGCTCCCGGAATCCCCAACAGTATCGGTGAGTGTGTCACTATGATAAACTGTGAATTATCCTGTGCGCATTCCATGATCTCCAGCAAAAGCGTCAGTTGACGTTGAGGAGATAATGCGGCTTCCGGCTCGTCCAGCAGATATACTCCGTTACCCTTGAAGTTGCTTTGTGCCAAGGCAAGAAAGCTCTCACCGTGGGACTTCTCGTGGAAGTGCTGTGGTCTCCCTCCGGGTCCTCTGCTATACTCTTCTTCGGCGCTTGCAACATTATAGAAACTCTCTGCCCGCAGGAAATATCCCCAGCCGGGTTTGTTGTATCCACGGATCAATCTCATCGCATTGCACAGCTCCGAATGAGAATCATATGTCGAAAAACTGTAATTCTTCGTTCCGCCTTCAGGGTTAAATCCATAAGCAACAGCAATAGCTTCCAGCATTGTGGATTTACCGCTGCCATTTTCACCTACAAAAAAAGTGATCGGTTTATGGAACCTCAGATCACTTATACCTGCAATGGAATCAATATCCCTCAGATAGCTCCGACCATCAATCTTGTCCCAGTCTATGATTATTCCTTTTATATGAAGTTCAATCTCTTTATCAAGCATAAAACCCTGTTTGGTAACCCGTCACTGTATATGTATCTGTTTCTGCATCAGTCGAAAGAGCCTTCTCTATGACTGTTTCCCATGAACCTTATTTCTTATGGAAGAACTCCGGAGTACCGCCGCTCTCGCTTTAGTAAGTCCATATCCTAATCTTCGCCCACAAGATGTACGATCCGGTATTCATGTCCTGTTGCCGGCAGGAATTTATCTATCACATCTTTAGTCTTCATCTTCAGACTCGATGTGCATACACAAGGATGGCAGCCAAGTTCCTCACCATTAAGCACATCCTCGTCTATCAGAAGCCGGACATCTTGATTCCTATCATTCATAAGCCCCATGATGCTTACTGCTCCCGGTTCGATATCCAGATATTTCAACATATCCTCCGGATCTGCAAAGGAAAGCCTTGCCGAATTTATCTGTGATGACAACTCCTTTGTTTTGAACTTCTTATCACCCGGCATCATGAGCAGATAGAATTTTGTTTTCTGTCTGTTACAGAGGAATAGATTCTTACAGATAAGCACACCAAGGACAGCATCAATTTCGTTACACGCTTCCATGGTATTAGCAGGTTCATGATCTGTCCGTTTGTACTCTATCCCAAGACTGTCAAGGAAATCATATGTCCTGATCTCTCTTGGTAATCTTCCGTCAACATTTTCAGGTCTTCCTTCAAAAAGTTCCATGTTCCTCCTCCAATCCAAAATACAGGATTTCATTATATTTTACATTAGCCTATTCGCTTTCTGACTTAGAACTACCTGATATGGATAAGAAGTATATTACAATCCACAATGCACATATACTGCATCTTAGATGAGATGTTCGATACTATCCTAAGCCCTATATTTCTGGCCGGATCCCTGTCTTTAACAAGAACCTGAGATATATAGCTTTCCGGATTAAAATGCCTGCCGGAATCGCGAAAACGAATAGTAATCTCTTCGTCCCTGCATACCGTACGTATATCGACAGCGCAGTCAGTCCTTTCGGAATACCCCCATTGTAAAGTGTTACACGCCACTTCTTCCGCACAAAGGGCCGCCAGCATACTGATCCGTGAATTGATACCATTATCCAGACAGAGGTTTCTAATTGATTCAGAAAACTCTGTCGCTTCGTCAAAAGTACAGACTGTTGTTTCCAATACCTCTCCATCATTTTTGCTGTTCAGCGACAATTCCCTGTAACGCTTCAGTTTCCGGCAGAATAGAATTATCACTGCAATAATGAAAACAATCGAAAGCTCACCTATAAGATGCCCCAGCCATATCCTTCTGACCGGTTCTGCATGCCTGAGCAATACCGAGAAAACTATCCATGCTATTCCTCCTTCCAGCATGCTGACAATAGTGGATAGCCACCTCTTTTCGATTACATTAAGGTAACTTTCTATTATCTGGCATATTGCTACAAGTGGAAATGAAATGGCAAACCCTCTGATCATGGCAGAAGACATATTCAGCAGATTCCCGTTTCCTCCGGAGAGAAACTGTGCAAGAGGAACCGCTGATATCAGGAAAACAAATGCATATATCGAACAAGGCACCACAGCATACCATAAGCCCATTTTAAACATATTCCGAACGCCTTTATTGTCTACCTCGCCTTTTGCGATACTGCCAAGTGTCATTACAGTGCCGCTAACGGCAAGTGATCCGGGAATAAGAAGAGCAAAGATAGAGTTACCGGCTGCAACAGCTGCCACCAGATCATCTCCTGCAAGCATGAAGGAAAGACGGTTTATAGCTATACCGACAGAGAAAACGGTAAGCTCATGAAGCATTACGGGAATCCCCTTTGACAGCGCCTTTAGCCATTCCATCTGGATCCTCAGACATGGAGAGGGTTTAAGCTGCGAGGTTTTTCTTGCATAGTGGAAAAGCAGTACCATAAGCTCAGCGTAACAGCTGACAGCAGTCGCCGATGCTATTCCTGCCATTCCGCCATGGAATATCTTAACATTCAGGATGTCTCCAAGAATGTTTACGGCGGCTGCTATGTTAATTGCAAGAGGTGACCGTCCGGCATCACCGTCAAGCTGCATGACCGGATGGAGCACCGGTATCATCATAATAGGGATCATAGCCGGAGCCATCCATAGCAGATATTCTTCTGCCATTTTTATCGTATCATCCGAATGTGAACTGAAAGAACTCAGCAACAAGACAGTAGGACCTCGAAGCACAGTGAACAGTAGCAGAAATACGATAGCTGCTGTAAACCCTGTCAATAACAGTATAAATATCCGTCGCTGTGCTGTTTCCGGCTTTCCACGCCCCAGATCTTCGCCTATGTTCATCTGTGAAGCAGATCGCAGAAGTACCGGAACAAGGTTGATCAGAGAATAAAGAGGTACTATAAGCCCAAAGGCCGACATAGCCTTTAACCCCAGAAAATGTCCGATTATCAAACCATCCACAGTTGTGTTCAGCATGACCGTGAAGAACCCAAAGAAGCTGTATATCACGCTACGGCGGAACATTTTCGATAACACATTATTACCATTCAGTTCTGAAGTCATTTTATATGAATTTCCTATATTATTTCAGTTTAAGTAATTGTCCGGGTCTGATCTGGTTGGGATCTCTGATCACATCTCTGTTAAGATTGAAAAGGATAGTCCATTTATTCCTGTCTCCAAGCTTACTTTCAGCAATCAGGCTTAATGTGTCTCCGGAACCCACTGTATATGTATCTGTTCCTGCATTAACAGAAACAGACATATTTGTATTTTGTATATTTGAAGGCGCAAAGAAGTATGTATCATAATACTTATCATATATTCCGAGACATGCATCCGCACCTGCATTAGTCGAAAGAGCCTTTTCTATGACGGTTTCCCATGAACCGTATTTCTTATAGAAGAACTCAGGAGTCCCACCGTTTTCGTTACCGAAATTTTCAAGATTATTTTTCTTAATCTTGGCCAGTCCCTCCGGATCATTTTTATAACTTTCAAGACGTATCTCATTCCGCCTGGTACTTACTGCTATGGCTATATCTTTTACATCCGCTCCCGCCGTTCTCATCGTGATGATCATCTCATATAATTCTTTTATACTGTCATGGTATTCTTCTCTCTGCTTTCTCATCTTTTCTACAAAAGCCGGATCCGACCAATCATAATCAACATATTCTTTGAGACGTTTGGAATCAGGACTGGGCGAATATCCATATACTGCTTGGGGGTTGACCACTATATCTGCCGCTGCGCTGGGATTTGCCATTGGATCATGAACATACTTTTCGAAACCAAAAGCAGGAACTGTATTCATGATCATTAGCATCACTACAAATAGCATGATTGTTATTTTACTTTTAATTCTTACCATAATGTTTATTCTCCGTTTTCGCTTTAATAATTGATTTTATATGTATATCATAATCCACAAGAGATTATATATTGTTCTGAAAAAACATATCTTAACTGTCTATTTTGTGCTGTCGTAGATAGCACTGTACTGTGTACGCTAAAAAGAGCCCTTTTTAAGCAGGGCTCCTTCAATATCAGGTTTTATCATCAATCAATGGGCAATTGTCTTGGTTTCCGGAATCTTCTCTATTCTTTTGTTCTGATTTTGTTATAGCACTGATCCCTTTAAGCCCTTTTTCTTCGCTTATAAGTCTTAACGCCTGTTTTGATGACATTCTCATAGCATTACTCCTCTGTACATGATAAGGACCACAAATATGGAGATTCCGGTTTAATTGCTTTTCTTCCCTAAACATTGTCATCTGTACAGGCTCACTGTCATAAGCAAGTATATTCTATTCTTTTACATGCTCAACTATATCAATAATATATCCGGATGGCGAAACAAGATATGCATACTTACTGCT
>JAEEHY010000316.1 GCA_016281085.1 Lachnospiraceae bacterium | reverse complement strand
GCCGTTTGCTTTTATGGCTACATATTCAACTAAGGATTCTGACGGAAATGTAAGGCATATGCCGCTTTCGTATGCTTTGGAAGAGTATATATGGAAAAGCTTGGTTTTGGCGCCTGCCTTGCAGATGATATGGGACTTGGAAAGACACTTCAGGTATTGACTTTTCTGGCATGGTATTACAGGTCGAACAAGGATGGAAGGATTTTACTCATTGTTCCGGCATCTCTTATCGGCAACTGGACAAGGGAAGCAGCTAAATTCACGCCCAAGCTTCCGGTACAGATTCTGCATGGAAGCGCTGCAAAGATCCTGGAGGACTGCTATATGGCTCATCCCTCGTATCTTAATATAACTACCTACGGGATGGCTCTTCGTATGGACAGGCTGTAGGAGGAAACCTTTGATTATGTGATCCTTGATGAAGCACAGGCTATCAAGAATCCAGGTGCCAAGCAGACTCGGGCGATAAAAAAGCTTAAGGCCAAACATAAGATAATAATGACAGGCACGCCTATTGAAAATGATCTGACTAATCTTTGGTCTCTGTTTGATTTTCTTAATAAAGGATTACTTGGAACCTCCGATGAATTCAGTTCCTTTGCGAGAGGGATAGGGGACAGTACAAGGGGATATGAAAAGCTCAGGAATATGATATCACCTTTTATTTTAAGACGTATGAAATCGGATAAGAAGATCATTTCCGATCTGCCGGATAAGGTTGAGAAAAATGAATACGTTACCCTGTCGCAGAAGCAGGTGGTCCTGTACAGGAAGCTGGTTGACAGGCTCAGGGATGCTGTTGAAAATGTTGACGGAATTCAGAGAAGAGGCATAGTGCTTGCCTATATAACAAAGTTTAAGCAGCTGTGCAACCATCCAGATCAGTATCTGGGACAGGAGACATATCTTCCCAAGGAAAGCGGAAAGTTCGAGCTTATCAAAACTATCTGTGAAACTATATATGAGAAGAGAGAAAGAGTACTGATTTTTACACAGTATAAGGAGATAATCCCTTTTCTCAAGAAATATCTTGAAAACATCTTTGGAACAGAGGGTCTTGTGATACATGGCAGTGTGCCTCCTGCCGGGAGGCAGAAGCTTGTAGACAGGTTTAACGGAGAGGATTATGTGCCGTTCATGATACTGTCGCTTAAGGCTGGGGGAACGGGACTTAACCTGACTGCAGCCAATCATGTCATACACTTCGACAGATGGTGGAATCCGGCTGTTGAGAATCAGGCAACTGACAGGGCATACAGGATAGGACAGAATAAGTCGGTAATAGTCCATAAGTTCATATCTACCGGAACTATTGAGGAGAAGATAGACAGGATGCTTAATGACAAGAAGGAGCTTGCGGAAAGTGTTATCGGAGCAGGCGGAGGCGAGAAATGGCTTACCGAAATATCTGATGAGCAGTTGTTTGAGCTTCTCAGACTGGAAGAATAGTTGAACACGTGCTATTGAAAGAGGTGCTGTAAATAATGAGCAGATATTGGGATGATGAGACAGTATATTCACAACCAAGCGCTGAAGAGCTGAAGATTAAGGCCAGGGAAAGTGTAAGGCGTGCCGGAAAGAAGGGTAAGGCGTATGAACCTGCAGTATGCAGAACTAAGCGGGATGATATCTGTGAAAGCTGGTGGGGACAGGCATGGTGTATAAATCTCGAGAAATATGCAGATTATGCAAGCCGCCTTGAGAGAGGGAAGGGATATGTCAGAAGCGGAGCGGTGATCGATCTGCAGATTTCTCCGGGAAAGGTTGAAGCCAAGGTACAGGGAAGAAGAAAGACGCCGTACAAGGTTGAAATAAGGATCGGCAGATTAAATGAGGACAGCTGTCAGAAGATAATTGACCGTTGTACTACGAGGATAGAGAGTCTGGAGACTCTTGTAAAAGGTGAGTTCCCGGAAGAACTTAAGGATATATTTACCGAAAAGGGAGGACTGTTTCCAACGCCCAAGGAGATTTCGTTTGCATGTTCATGCCCGGACTGGGCTATGATGTGCAAGCATGTTGCTGCGGTTATGTATGGGATAGGACTCAGGTTCGATGAGAATCCTTTCTATTTCTTTACTCTACGCGGAATAGATGCAGACCGTTTTATTGACGTAGCTCTTGAAAACAGTGTCGAGAAGATGCTTTCAAACGCCGGTACACAATCGGAACGGATAGTAAGTGATGTGGATGTGACGGAATTATTCGGAGTGATCTAACTTTTACAGGTGAGTCAGAGGGACATTGGGACAGGTTCCATGACTTATATGAAGTGAGCAGATATAAGAGTAGCGAGTTAAGGATACTTCCTTTCGGTGATCTAAGATGATAGCATGTAGATTTTTCTGATGCTGATAGAAATGTTGACATACCTGACATATATGGTATCATAGAACCATAAAGTACCATTTGCGGATAATATCGGTACCGTTTGCGCGCTGTTTTACGTCATGTGGATGTTGCTATGATGACAATGGCAGTTTAAAGCGGATCATGAAACCGAAAACCGGCATCGGGACTCCGTATCCATCGGAGCTGCCTCATGCCCCAAAACGGAGGTATGGACATGGATCAGATGATGAGAGAAAGACAATTGGCAAGGCTTAGATATTACAAGGAAAGGCTTGAAATGACCTATAAGGACATTGCCGACAGGTCAGGCGTACCGGAGAGTACCGTTAAGAAGGTCCTTACCGGAGCTACTAAGAACCCGAGGCCCAGGACTTTCCGTGATATTGAAGAGGCACTTGGGATTAAACACGTTCTTGAGGAGATAGCTGAGGAATCGCCCGGGTTAAGGATGCAGTATGGTTATACCGATACTGAAGGAACATCGGCGCTGGATACCATTGATTACGAACGTGCCAACGATGGAGAGATGACTCTTGATGACTACTATGCTCTTCCTGATGACAGGCGTGTGGAGCTGATAGACGGTGTTTTCTATGATATGGCATCTCCGAGCAGCATGCATCAGATGATCGTGTCAGAGGCTCTGTTTCAGATAAAAACATTTATAAAGAATAATAAAGGTAAATGTATCCCCTTCGTATCTCCGATGGATGTACAGCTTGACAGAGATGAAAAGACCATGCTGGAACCGGATCTGTTTGTGGTATGTGGCAGAGAGAAGATCATGGAGCATTATATTTTCGGGGCGCCCGATCTCATCATGGAGATCGTATCACCTTCGTCCAAGCTGAACGACTATGTTCTGAAGCTGTGGAAGTACGCGAATTCCGGTGTCAGGGAATATTGGATAATTGATCATAAGAAAAATCTTGTAAGAACTTATTTCTTTGAGGATGATGTAGATCCCGTCGATTACACGCTTAATGATGATATTCCTGTCAGGATATATGATGGGAAACTTACTATTAATCTTAATGGGATACAATGAATGAGGGATCGGTATGAGATCCGGTAGATTGGCTTTATCGGGAAATCATGTGGATGGGACACGGAAATATGAACATACTTATTTTTGAATGGGGAAGCTATAATCACAACGATATATTGGAAACCTTTAAGAAAAAGGGTTATGGTTTTAAGGTTGTAAAGCATCGCTTTGAGGATGTCAACCATGATGATGAGTTCGTGAAAAGATTCGATAAGCAACTTGAGGATGGAGCATATGACTTTGTTTACAGTACCAATTTCTTTCCGCTTGTTTCCGAATGTTGCAACAGAAAAGGAGTAAAATACATCTCCTGGTCATATGATGCTCCGCTTGATGTGCCGGATATAGAGAGGACTCTCGGACTTCCGTGTAATTATGCTTTCATGTATGACAGAGAGCAGGTGCAGGGGTACAGGGATAAGGGATTCGACAATGTTTTCCATCTTCCTCTTGCAGTTAATACGAAGCGGCTTGACGGTATACACTTAAGTGCGTCGGAGAGAAAGAAATACGGAACACAGATAAGCTTCGTCGGTAACCTCTATGATTCGCAGATGCTGAATATCAGAAGTATCCTCGATGAGTTCCATCAGGGCTATCTTGACGCTGTTATGAAGGCGCAGTCTAAGATATACGGATACTATCTTGTTGATGATG
>JAEEHY010000315.1 GCA_016281085.1 Lachnospiraceae bacterium | reverse complement strand
CAATGATACTGCGTGAAAGCACCGAGCCGGAAATACGCCGTTATTCAGGCGATATAAAAAGTGCGGGGGAGACACTTCTTTCCCTGGTTAACGATATTCTCGATCTTTCCAGGATACGCGCCGGACACATGGAGCTTATAGATGCCGAGTATGAAACTTCCCGGCTTATATACGACTGCATAAACATGATCATTCTTAAAGCAAGTGAGAAGAAGCTGAACCTAAATGTTGATATAGACAGATCCATCCCGGTCAGGCTGTCCGGCGACGAGCGTAAGATAAGACAGATACTTGTAAATCTTTTAAGCAATGCGGTGAAATATACGAATGAAGGCAGTATTAAGTTCTCTGTTCAGGGCGAATTGGATTACGAATTAATAAAGCTGACCTTTGTTGTCGAGGATACGGGAATAGGAATAAAACCTGAAGACATTGACCGCCTTTTTGGTGAATATCAAAGGTTCGAGGAAGACAGGAACCGCAACATCGAAGGAACCGGCCTGGGCATGAGCATTACCCGGTCGCTGCTTTCCCTGATGGGCTCCGGGCTTGAAGTATCAAGCGTATACGGGAGTGGGTCCAGGTTCTCTTTTACCATTAAGCAGAGAGTGATCGATCCTACCCCAATAGGTGAGTTCAGCAGTATAAGGAAAACAGAAGATACAAAAAATACAGAAGCAGAGACCCTGCATGCTCCGGGTGTTAAGATACTTGTGGTTGACGACAGCAAGGTTAACTGCCGCGTATTCTCTCTCCTGTTAAAGAACTCCGGAATGACGATAGACGAAGTATACAGCGGAAAGGATATGCTTGAGATTACCGGGGAGAGGGATTATGATATTATCTTCCTTGACCATATGATGCCTGAAATGGACGGTATCGAAACGCTCAGGTTATTCCGGGAAAGGGAGCTTAACAGCGGCAGTGAAAAGAGGACTCCCGTTGTGGCACTCACTGCAAACGCTATCCTGGGTGCCCGGGAGATGTATCTTTCGGAGGGCTTTGATGAATTCCTTACAAAGCCCATTCAGGCTCGGGCTCTTGAAGAAATGATCAGAAATATCATAAGTAAAAAAGGAAATGATATTAAGAGAAGGCATGGATAATAAAAGAAATATCAGAATTTTTTCATTTGCCGCCTCATGCGCGGGAGAGAGATCACACACAGCAGAATTCTCGGATATTCTTGCAGAAGCGCTTCGGAAGAAAGCTAAAGAGGAAGGCTTTGACACAGACTATGAATGCATGACCGGTGCGGATCTTAATGTGTCATACTGCCGTTCCTGCAGCTCGTGCTTTGTAAAGGGTATCTGTCCGCTGGATGACCGGGATGATATGCCCATACTGAAGGAAAAAATGCTCAGTGCCGATATCCTTCTTTTTGGAACACCGGTCTATGCATGGCAGATGTCCGGGATAGCAAAGAGCGTGTTTGACCGCATCAGTTACTGGATGCATCGTTATGACCTGCTGGGGAAGACCTGCGCGGTTTACTCAACAGCATCTGCAAGTCACGGTCCCGAGGTCGCGGAGGAACTGGCACAGCTGATGGGGTTCACAGGTGCAGTTGTAATAAACGCAGGGACAAAGACGTTCTACGGTATTGAGAAGGACGTTGATGAAACAGCCGGCCGGATAATGGAACTGTATAAGGATAGGGCATCTGGTGTGACACCTTTACAACAGGAGGCTTTTATTGCGCGTATTATGCTGGTGAGGAAGTATTTTAAGAATCTGAAGGAAGGGGAACCTGTCGTTAATGAGATGAGGGTTCTCCATGAAAGAGGTCTTGACAGGTATGATCAGATTAAAGAGGCAATAGCAGATCTGACGTGATATTATATCATCAGAGACGCCTTTTTTTATGATAATCCATGTGAGTTTCTATAGAAAAGATAAATAAGCAGTGATATAATTTTATATAATGATAAATTTTGTATACCATTGTGTTATATGATTTAAAGGAGGGCTGATTACAATGAGTGAAGATAAAAAAAGACCGCTGGATACAGAGAAAGTGACCGATGCTGAGATGATGGGCGTTGCCGGCGGAACGGATGAACCGGATAACGATAATGAATCAGGCAACGGAAAGGTAGCGGTAAATACGGCATATATAAACGTTTCGGACAAGGACTGATGAGCCTCATTGTCTGTCTTATAGTCAAAAATGAAGAGCGTGTTCTGGGACGTTGTCTGTCCGCCGCCGTGCAGTTTGCGGATGAGTTGATAGTTGTGGATACCGGATCGACAGACAGAAGCAGAGATATCGCCCGAGAATACACAAATCTTGTTTTCAGTGAGCCTTGGCAAAACAGCTTTGCCAGGGCTCGTAATTTTGCTGTGTCGAAGGCAAGCTGTGATCATGTGATGTGGCTCGATGCAGATGATGTTTTAGATACGGGTGAGGTAAGAAAGCTGTGTGAGCTCAAGGGCAGGCTGACGCCTGAGACAGAGGATGAATTAACATTGGGGCGGCTTCTTCCGGAGGATGGGCTGCCTGTATGGAACAGGCAGGAACATCAGAAGTTGACGGAGCTTTTTGCCAACATAAGGGCGCAGCTGGCTTCCGGAGGCTTCTCGGCGCTCGGAGAACTGGATGCATTATTGTTTTCTATACTAAATCACTAGGTGATATTATGGACGTGATCTTATACTCGGATTATCTGATACGAAATGCAAAGGAGCATGGAGACCGGACTGCGGTTATCGCACATGACTGCTCTTACACCTATGAAGAGCTGAACCGTATGGTCAACAGATTTGCAAACGGATTAAAACGTCGTGGCATTCGGGAGGGCGAGCGTGTGATGGCGGCACTTCCCAGGAGCTCCGCGTCGATCGTGGCGATGCTGGGGACCATGAAGACAGGAGCGGTGTATGTACCTGTCGGACGTGATTATCCTATGGAACGGGTGAGGAAGATGCAGGATGATTCAAGGCCCGTCCTCTTTATTGATATGGAGAAGAAAGAGGGGAGAACAGCTTTTGACGAGATCATTTCGGGATCGGAAGACGTTGAGCCTGAGCGTCCACGGATCGACGGGAGCGCACCATGCATGATTCTCTATACATCCGGATCGACGGGAGAACCCAAAGGTGCGATCTTAAGGCACAGTGGCTTTATCGGTACGCTTTCACCATATAAGGAGAATCAGGGAGCTTATGGTCTTAAGATATATGGGAATACATTATTGAGTATCACATCACCTGCTTTTACTTTCTTCTACATTGAGTACTGCATGATACTCAGTACTGCGTGTACCTATGTAATGGCGGATAATGATCAATCCGTCAATCCTGTTTTGATGGCTGAACTCATAAATAAATACAGGGTGGATGTCTTGGCTCTAACGCCCTCAGTTCTCCTGCAGTTTCTTAAGGTTCCTGAATATGCGCAGGCTCTGAAGAATGTGCGTATTGTAGGAATAGGGGGAGAGAGGCTTCCCTTAGATATTGCAAACAGGATCCGTAAATATGCCCCTGATTGCCATATCTACAATATATACAGCCAAACGGAATCCAACGGCACTCTCATTTCCGAGGAGATTATTGACCGGCCGGGGCATGGCTTCCCTAACCGCGGCTGGAAGCTTTGCGTAGCGGATGAGGATGGAAAAAAGACGGGGGACGGGGAAGCCGGGGAACTTCTGATGGCCGGCGACAACATGATGATGGGATATCTCAATCAACCGGATGAGATGGAGAAAAAGACTGTTGTGATCGACGGGGTGAAGTACTTTCGCACAGGAGATTATGTCAGAAGATATGCCGACGGCAGTTATGAGGTCATCGGAAGGGCAGATCGAATGATCAAGCTGCGTGGGCTTCGCATCGAACCGGGAGAGATAGAAAAACACATAATGGATTTCACCGGAGTAAGGATCGAGAATGCCGTCGTAAAAGTATGTGAGATACATAATACGCAGTATCTGGTGGCCTACTATACCGGGGAAGGACCTGCGGATGAAAAGGACCTGCGGGCTTGCCTTTCCGGGGTTCTGCCGGGCTACATGATTCCGGATCGTTTCTGTTACATGGAGAGTTTTCCTATGAGTGCCGGCGGAAAAATCGACTTTAGCTCACTTCCTGAAATAAGGGACGATGAACATGTCATCATTGCACCGTCCGATGAGATCGAGGAAACCCTGATGACCTGGTGCAAAAGGATCGTATCTTTTGATGGGTTTGGAGTTACCACGCCTCTTGCAGAGGCCGGCTTTACCTCGCTGCTTTATACAGAACTGGCTTCGCTGATCCTGAACCGTATGCATGCGGAACTGAAGATGACCGATTTTCTTCCGGGAGAGGTCACGGTCAGGAAGCTTGCGGAAAAGATCAAGAAGAATGGAAAGAAAGAATTCTTAACAGCTGAAAGACTTGACAGATATCCGCTTACTCCTCAACAGTACCTGTTCATTTACAAAAGTCCGATAGCTACCGTGTACCGGAAAATTGAATTCACGGATCGCTGGACGGACGGTGATATGATCAGAGACGTCATGGTCAGGGTATTTAATTCCTTTCCATATCTCTTTACCGGTTTTCGCAACCGGGAAGGTGTATGGTATCAGATTCCGCATCCCGGGAAGAGGCTTGGGAAAGAGGAAATTGAGATAGTACTCGGTGCTCCTTCCAAAGAAGATGAGGCAGAATTCTTCAGACCATATGACATAGGAACCTGCGACCGGCTGTTTGACATCAGAATTTTTAAGTCAAAAACCGTGACAGTCTTTCTTCGTATCCATCATTTACTCATGGATCATGTATTTGAGGAAGGACTGGTTACTCATATCAGAAACAGTCTTTCCAATCCTGACTACATTATACGGGAAGATGCTGACTACTTTGCATACACGCAGCAGGTATTGAAAGCTGAAGCGGAAATATCGCCGGCTATGCCGGAATTATACTTAAATACCCTCAGCAATCAGCCATCAAACGTACATTCCTATGAGTATATTATGGCCTGTTTTGAGATGAGAAACCTGGAGCCGGTTGCCACAAAATACCACATTCAGACGGGAGACTATGTGTTCGGGCTGCTCTGCGAGGCCTGGCTTGAAGTGATGGACCTTGAGGAGATGGTGGTGTATTACATTTTCGGCGGAAGGAATGAAGCTGAGTTTTACAGCTCTGCCGGGTTTTTCCCGTATCGCGTTATGATTCCGGTAAGAAGGGATAAGAGATTTTTCGAGCACATCGGTCCTAATGTGCTCAGAGCCATAGAAAACAGTGCGCCACATTACGATGTTAATTACAGAATACTGTGCAAGAATGAATATCCATATCCGTATCTGAGCTATAACTGTCTCGAAATGATAGGGGAGAATGCGGATTTTCGTTTCATGGCTGTGTCCGGCGAAGCTTCTCCTGTAGAGAAAAGTGTACGCAAAGCGATTCCGCAAATTGACTGCAGCTGTTATATCGCAAAAAACTCATTTGCAGCCGTTCAGGTCAATTACGATCCGGATTATATTTCTGAAGAAAAGATGCGGGATATTCTTGACCGTGCGGTCGCTCTTTCGGAGGAGATCAAATAAAATTTCTGTGGAAAGATTCTATTTTCATTTTCGGTGCGTACATATATGCAAAAGAATAAAGAAGATTTACATAATCATCTTGAGGTATATGGCATGATTAAAGCAATACTTACCACATGCAGGAGAGCTATAGAAACTCGATTCGGAGCATATCCGTTTGTTGAGATCATGAAGGAGAATAAGCACCAAATGCCGGAAAGTCAGGAGAAGAAGCCGGTGAGATGCCGGAGAACCTGAAACGGGGTGTGTTGTCGGAAGATGGCATCTATAATATGCTCGAACGTAACAGAGAACTGCTTGAGCGGATACGGGATAGCTTATGAGAGTGAATAAGAGAGTTTTTTCTGTTTCAGGTTCATTTCAGGTAACAACAATATAATATACATAAGAACTGAGGTTGCAAAAACTTAGATTTCATTATCCCCCTTTCAAGAGTGCCGGGCCTGTTTCACTCTCCTTAGCCCGGTGCTTTTTTATGTTATGAAATAATTTCTTAGTGCTTTATCCGTTCCTGAATGATCCCTGATACAAATTTAACTAAATAATAGACATTTCATAATAGCTGATGTATAATTTATTCGAAATATACAACGCACCTTGGAAGGAGGCAGTTATGACAATTAAAGATTTCTATGATAAGGCAGCAAAGGATACGGATTTACAGGCTAAGATAGGAGCAGCAATGAAGGGTGGAAAGGGCCTTGACGATATTATTAAGGAATTTGGTATCGAGGGTTCTGTAGAAGATCTTACCGCTTATGCTAAGAACCTCGGTGTTGAGGGTAAGCTTGACAAGGCTCAGCTTGATGAAGTTGCCGGTGGTACAACACCTACTATTTCTACTGTAGTTCCGGCAGCCGGAGCAGGAATAAGTGTTGCTTCGCTTGCTGCATGCTAATGAGGAGACAAGCCTATGACATTAAAGGTGTACCGTTGGTACACCTTTTTTTGGTAATCAGATATGTTGACGGATGAATTATCTATGAACAAGGAGAGAGTGTACGGGTTCCTGAAGCCCTGTATTGACGCAGAGATCCTGTTTTTGCGAAATGAAATGGCTCTTTCCCGTGATGCGGCCATAAGTGCTGCCGCAATACTGGAACAGAGGTTGATCGGACTGACGGCACCGGTGATTGGGGAGATATATAAAGATGAGCTTCTGAAGATTAATCCATTCAGCGATGTATCACCTGTTTTTGTTTCGGAAGAAAACCGCAGGGAAGCAGCAGACAGTCTATGTGTAAGGCTTGCACAAAAGGAGGATGTTTTTGCCACATATCCCCGGCTGGCCGGCTATAAAGAAAAGATTCATAGAAATTTCCGCCTTTTTATGGGGAGATTTATACAACGTTATGATGCTGACAGGACAAGGATTTCCGCTGAAATAATGGAAGGAAACCCACTTGGAGCCCTTAAGGCCTTTTCCGCTTCCGGCGCGGACTGTCATCTGCATGGCTCCTGTTCACTTAAGGTTGTTGCCGAAGGGGGAAGCTTTTATTACAAACCGAGGGATTGCAGGAGTGATGCTTTGTACAGGGAATTAACGGAACAATTTTTCTCTGATATTACCGGAGCGCCCGCGATCGTTGAGATGACCGGTTACGGATACGCTCAGGAGATATTGAGTTATCCTGTGTGCAGCGAAGAAGAGATACGTTCCTATTTCGAAAACTTTGGAGGGCTGATGGCTGTATTCCAGGCACTTGGCAGTAACGATATGCATTATGAGAATATCGTTGCTTCAGGGATCCATCCTGTTGCCGTCGATCTGGAAACCATAGTTACACCCCTTCTTAATTTATTTAAGGGTACGGATTATACTTCAATAGATGAAATGGATGATCTGTGGAGGGATCTGCTCTATTCTCCTGCGAACACCATGGTGCTTCCGATGATGCTGCAGGGGAAGGTCCAGATGAGTCCGCTGCTTGCGACAGGAGAAGGAACAAGATCACTTCCCGTATATAACGGAAAGCATTTCACGGTATCCGGTTATGAGGATGATTTTGTCAAAGGGTATTCCCGGATATATGACCGTATACTTGAACACAGATCCCGGATAAAAGAGCTGATAAAAGCATATGGTACAATGAGATCCCGATATGTATTAAGAGCAAGTTCCTATTACGCAATAACACTGAACCAGCTTCATTCCCCCTCATTTCTTAATGATGGTGAAAAGGCAGAGAAGGAGCTTGATAAACTGTCGGACAGGTTTTCATATTTGCCGGTAAGCGAGACAGAGGCATTGACATCGTGGGAGAAATCATGCCTTGATGAAGGAGATATCCCCTATTTTTCAACGTATGCCGATACGCGGGAGCTATACGGAGATTCTCTTCAAAGTGCACTCGCGAGTGATTTTTTCGATATAAGTCCTATGGAACACGCGAATCGTTCTCTCGATCATATGAGTGACGATGAGAAGAATTTCGAACTGAGTTATCTGAGGTCCCGTTTTTCACAGGCAGTCGATCATTCCTTCACGCAAAAGGGTAAAAACAGCTCATATACAAAAACCTGTATTGAATGCGGGGAGGCCTCAGACCGTGCGGGCGGGATATTTGAGCGTATTGACAGGGGACGTGTGACGACTTCCGGAGGAATGGATGTATTCTTAAGTTATGACCATAATATGATGCCGGACCTCATACCGGGACTCAGATCAGGAATGCAGGGAATAGCTTTCTTTTTTGATTTAATGATAAAAACCGGAGGGAAGCAGGCTTCCAGGGCAGGTGAACTGCTTGATGCCTGCAGGCGGGATACAGACAGGCTTATAGGCATATACGAACATAACAGCGAGAGTGGGCTTGGAAATATCGAGAAGGGCCTTTACAGAGGTTTTGGAGGGATACTTGCGTCTCCTGCCTTTGACAGGAGGCATCTGACACGTATCCTTGATCTTGTCAGGCCGGATAGATATGAAGGTCCGGACAGCATAAATGCAGCTCATGGCATGGCAGGTCTTATAATAGGACTGTCCCGGTTTGCCGACAGCTCTGAACCTGATGACAGAGTCAGGCAGATGCTTAAGCTCTGCGGGGATACGCTTGCGAAGCATTCCGGCCCGGTTGCTGAAGAAGGAAGCGGGAGAAGACGGATATCGGGCTTTTTAATGGGTGAAGCGGGACTTGGGTATGCATTTTCGCTGTGTTCAGGGATTTTGGGAGATAAGTCTTATGCCGTAAGAGCGTCTGAAGCATTTAACTATGAGCTGGATCAGTATAATGATACGCTAAAGGCATGGCCGGATCTTATGGCATTGGACCGTCCGCTGATCCCCGGGTACTCTCTTGAGACAGGAGCTGCGGGCATCGGTATTGGTGCGGCATTGTCCCCGGCAGAGTGTGTATCAAAGGAGCTTCTTTTACTTGCGGCGGATACGGTCATAAGTCAGGGATTTCTTGAGACGGACACGCTCATTGAAGGCAACAGCGGTGCTGCATTAGCCCTGATAGAGATATCAGGCCGCCTTAATGATAAAGGGTACTTAAGACAGGCGGGTGAGATACTTGACAGAATGGTAAAAAGAGCAGATGAGGAGGGTGGATTCCGGCTGCTTGGACAAAAATACAAGACATTTTTTGATCCGTCTTTTTTAAACGGTTATGCCGGTATCGGATATGTATTGCTGAGATATGTGCAGGAATGTGAAACATAGGGTGATTCCGATACGGTGAGGAAACCGCTGTTAAGGAAAAAGACCGGGAAAAGGTATGCCGGTTCCGTAGGCCAGCAGGGTCATTCCTATACCAGCCGAACCGTAGAAGAGGCTGAGAGTATCACTGGTGCCGGTTACAGGATCGGGCAGGATATAAGAGCCGTTGTTTTCCTCTTTGTCAAGGAGCATGAGAGAGAGGATATGTCCGGCACGCATTACGGCATCCTCTGAATTAAACCGTGGAGGATCGCTAAGG
The DNA here is from genome assembly GCA_016281085.1 of Lachnospiraceae bacterium. Classification (GTDB taxonomy): domain Bacteria; phylum Bacillota; class Clostridia; order Lachnospirales; family Lachnospiraceae; genus UBA2868. Next base: position 4,160 of record JAEEHY010000315.1, on the reverse strand, counting down.
AAAAATGCAGCAGCAGAAGCCTTGCCGCAGCACAGATGATCCCTTTTTACCGGGTGATTACCGATGAGAGAACGGCAGGCAACGGTATATAGTTCTTCTGCTCCGATATTATGATCGGCAAAGGGAAGCGTTCCGAATGTTATTCCCGGTGCGCCGGAGCAGATACCGCCGAGAGATTTTCCGGGATTTTTTGAAGGCCGCAGATCAGGCCATTCATTAAGTGACTTGCTGAAGGTTCTTAATTCAAATGCGAATGCGCTGTCAGCAGCTTCCTGTAACAGTCTTTGTTTTTGCGCTGACACGGAGCGTATACTTAAGAGTACCTTAAGTCCCTTGAGTATAGCGGAACCGATACCGGCCATTCCGTGACCGTATCCGCTTACAGGATGTTCTGTGAGAAGAGTATCCCAGATGCCGGAACCCGACGAGCGGTCTTTAAGCTCCAGAATACGGTCAAGGCAGCCCTCGAGTATGCAGGACAGAGTCATAAGCAGCTGCCTGTCGGACGATGATCCGTTACGTTGATACTGACTGTGGGCCAGGCATTCGGCAAGTACGGATATAACTCCCGCGATACCCAGATAGACATCGCAGTAAACCTTATCTCCCGGAATGTAATCACAGGCTCTTTCCATAAACAGAGGTAAGAGAGCTGAAATCTCCGGATCGGGATACAGTCTGTCGATAAGCAGGAGCACATGGAGTATCCCGAAGAGTCCGTCTGCAAGCGACCACGATATTTCGGAGTCCGGGAGATCCATAAGAATATATTTTTTCATACGGAGGATACTCTCTTCTTTTCGACGCTGATAGCTGCCCTCATCAATAAGGGATCCGGTCACACAGCCTTTTTCCGTGGAAGAATAATGACAGGCTGTAAGGAAAAGGAGAATCCCGGCCTCGCCGTTTGAGTATCCCGATGAAGCGGGAGCTTCAGACGAGAGGATCCGGGCGGCAATACAGGAGACCTCCGATAAAGAGATTTCTTTTGTGACAGCCATAATATCTGATTTCATTGGGGGTATGGAAAATGATCTCATATATACTTCACCCATAACACAGTAAACTGACGTGAGTATAGCATATGCGTGACAGGAGGACAAGATGACGGAAAGTAATGTATTAAAATGGGAAGATATTAAAGAGAGTGCTGATGTTGCTCTGCTCTGTGCACCTTTCGTGTATCCGCCGATGCCATCGATAGCACTTTCGATATTTAAGAACTGCCTGGCGGAGTCAGGGATCAGTTCAAAGGTCATATATCCGATGTTTCCGTTTTCACATATGCTGGGAGCGGACAGGGCCAGGGAGATAAGCAGCTACCCGTATCTGTTTGAAATGGATGAATTTCTTTTTGCCCATCTTACGGATGTTGAGAATAATTATACTCCGGATGAATATCTTCGGGCCATGGCTCCGTATGAGAAGGAGGAAAAAACAGCGCATATAAAGGAACTGATCGTGTATGGCAGAGAGAAGGCCGAAGAATGCGTTGAGGTTACAGCCCAAAAGATCATAAAGATGGGAGCAAAGGTACTTGCAGGCAGTTCGATATTCGCACAGCAAAATGCTACTCTTGCGATCTTTAAACGCGTTAAGGAACTGGATCCTTCTGTCACAACCATGATAGGAGGGTGTAATGTCAGCGGTGAAGCAGGTGCCTGTGTCCTTCGCCATTATAAAAGCGTTGATTATGTTTTCTTCGGAGAAGGTGATGAGGTTTTTGCCGATGTATGTATGACAGCCATGGACAAGAAAGGCGGGGAAATGCCTTACGGTGTAGTGGCAAGAGGTGAAGAGATAAAGGGTCAGATCCCTCACAGGATGACGAAGGATATGAACTCGGTACCATATCCTGATTACGGGGATTTCATTGAGGAGTGGCAGCGTGAGCTCTCAGGCTTCTACGGTCCGTCCATACTCGGCCCTAATTACGATACCTCACAAAACGATGGATATTATCTTAAAGGCGAAAGATATGCGATATATTTCGAAGGATCAAGAGGATGCTGGTGGGGTCAGAAAAACAAATGCTCATTCTGCGGACTGAACGGAGCCAGAAACATATACAGGGAGAAATCGCCCGAGAGGCTTCACGAAGAAATCAGGGAATTAAGCAGAAGATATCCGGGTGAATACCTTCAGCTTACGGATAATGTACTGAGTATGGATGTTGTTCATGACCTTTTGCCCAAACTTGCAGCAGATGAACAGTCATACAGGCTGGTCGGTGAGGTTAAGACAAATATCACAGAAGAGGATATATCCAATCTTGTAAAGGCCGGTTTCATACTTGTGCAGCCGGGGATCGAGAGTGTGAATGATCACATACTGAAGCTGATGAGGAAGGGTAATACCGCTGTGAATCATGTAGCTTTTTTGAAATATTGCAGATATTACGGACTAAGGTGTTACTGGAATCTTCTTTACGGGCTTCCGGGAGAGCGTAAAGAGGATTATGAGGAGATGACAGAACTGATACCGAAGATCGTCCACTTAATACCGCCTAACGGTTCTTTCGAAATTCTTTTTCAGAATTATTCAAGGTATGCTGAGGATCCGGAGGCTTATGGCCTTATCCTAAAGCCCAGCCCCATCTATAAGTTCCTTTTTGGCGACAATGATGACAGGGCAAGTCATATGGGGCTGTATTATTCCGTTGCCGGAGGTGATTTTCTTAAAGAGAAAGAAGCTCATTCCGAAGTATATGAGGAGCTCAAAAGAGCTGTTTATGAGTGGATCGTACTTCAGAAAAAGGAGGGTTTTCTCGGTCTTACAATGAATGATATGGGAGACGGTATCTTTGTAATGGATACAAGACCGTGCAGTGTGGCTCCGTTTGCAATGCTTGACAGACTCGAAAGTGCGGTATACAGGACAGCCTGGGCGCCTGTCAGCCCTGAAAGACTGAGAGAACAGCTGTTGAACGAGGGCTATGGGACCGAAGAGATAAATGCAGCCGCAGACAGTCTTATAAACAGGAAGCTTATGATATTTATGAGCGGGCAGTATCTGGCTCTTGCAATACCGGTAAAAACAGACCGGAATGATGATTGATGGAGGGATCACATGGAATCTTTATTCAGAAAAGAAAGTATGGATCAGCTTACAGTGCATGACAGGGTTGGTGAATATGTAAGTACCACGGACGTAAAGGGATGGCTTATTCTTGTTGCATTGCTGGTGCTTATATCAGGCTTTATGATATGGGCATTTACGGGAAGTCTTCCGATCGCCATATCCTGTATGGGCTATTCGAGTGATGAGAACAGGGAAGCACATCTGTTTATCGATCCTGAGGCGATCCACAGCAAGAAAGTAGATATCGGAGATCACGTACACATTATATTTCCGGACAGCAGGCAGGTGGAAGGCAGAGTGATCAGGATATCTCCATATCCCATGGCGAATGAAGAAATAGCAGAGAAGTTCGGATATAACGACTGGGTAATCTCCAAGGTGACTTCCGATGATGCCTATAACTATATCATGATGATCGAAGCGGAGGAGAATCTTGAGAAGGATATGCTTTTCAAAGCGCAGATAATAGAGGATACGGTCAAACCTATAAATTTATTTTTGAAATAAAGGTGAAACATGGAAACAGCAGAAAAAGATAAAAAAAATATAAGATATCATCATGTCAGAGTGCCGATGGTCACGCAGATGGAATATGTTGAGTGCGGGGCTGCATCACTTTGCATGATCTTAGCCTATTACGGAAAATACGTCCCTCTTGAAAAGGTAAGGAAGGACTGCAATGTTTCGAGGGACGGTTCCAAGGCTTCGCTTATATTAACCGCAGCCGAACAGTACGGACTTAAGGCAGATGGTTACCGTTACACGGTAGAAAGCTGTATGACCAAGGTCCATTATCCGGCGATCATACATTGGAACATGTCCCACTTTGTGGTTTTGAGGGGTTTTGGAAAGGGGAAGGCTTATCTGAATGATCCCGCTCTCGGAGAGATCACGGTTTCAATGGATGTGTTCGACAAAAGCTTTACAGGCATAGTCCTTGAGTTTTCGCCGACTGATGAATTCGTACGGGACGGGATAAGACCGGGTGCCTTTAATGTTGTGAAGGATTTCCTGAAGGGGGAAAAGAAAGGAATAGCATATGTACTCCTGACAGCGCTCGTCGTTTCCATGATCGGTGT
>JAEEHY010000314.1 GCA_016281085.1 Lachnospiraceae bacterium | reverse complement strand
CGGTAGAAACCTTTGCGGCAAGACATGCTTACGAACTGGCTGCACGATATAAGAGGGATAAAAACAGGATAGTTATGGGAGGGTTTCATGCCTCGGCAGTACCCGATGAGGTGATGGAGCATGCTGATACGGTTCTTGTTGGTGATGCTGAGGATACGTGGCCTCAGTATCTTAAGGATGCTTCAAACGGATGTGAGAAGAGGGAGTATATTTCGGAGAATACCTGTCCCATATCATTTGTCAGTAACAATGCCAGATGCTACGACGGAAAGAAATATCTTAAGCTTGGGATGATCCAGGCATCCAGGGGCTGTAAGTTCAATTGTGATTTCTGTTCGATAAAGAGTCTCTACCCCAGAGGAGTAAGGAAGAAGGATATAAATGAAGTTGTAAGTGAGATAAAAAACAGCAGGGAGAGACTGTTCTTTTTTATAGATGACAATCTTTTTGTTGACGAAGAGTCGGCAAGGGAGCTTTTCAATGCCATCATTCCGCTTAAGAAAAAATGGGCCTGTCAGATAAGTCTTGAAATAGCATCAAACAGCGAATTACTTGAGCTTATGCACAGAGCAGGCTGCATAATGGTGCTTATAGGCTTTGAATCCCTTAATCCGGGGAATCTTGAACTTATGAACAAGAGCGCCAATCTTCGTATAGGGGATTACGAGGCGGCAATTGCCAATATATACCGGCACGGTATCATGATCTACGGTATGTTTGTTCTGGGATATGACTATGATACGGCTCAGTCGATAAAGGATACTTATGATTTTGCCTTACGAAATCATTTTGCGGTTGCCAATTTCAACCCGTTGATGATACTGCCGGGAACAGAGCTGTTTAAGAGGATGAGTACTGAAGGCAGGCTGAGATATGAGAAATGGTGGCTTGATGACGGATACAGATACGGAGATGCCATGTATTATCCAACATCAATGAGCTGTGAGGAGCTTATGCTTGGCTGCAGGGATGCAAGGTATAAGTTCAATTCATACGGAAATATAGTGCGCAGGATGCTTGGAGCGGGAGTAAACCATGCAGGTGTCTTTAATACGGTAGTATTTCTTCTTATAAATATCATATCCAGACTGGAGATACACAGGAAACAGGGAAAAGCTCTGGGAGAGAAAAGATGAAGATCATACTTATCAAACCTAATATAGGAAGACGTGAACACAGCCTGTATGTTGACAATGCCAGCATGGAACCCCTGCAGCTGGGTGTGCTGGCAGCGCTGACACCTGAGGATATGGAAGTTGTTATGTATGATGACAGGCTGGAGCCGATCCCCTATGATGAGAAGGCGGATCTGGTGGCAATAACGGTCGAGACCTTTACTGCAAGACGCTCCTATGAGATCGCGGATGAATACAGAAGGCGTGGGACCAGGGTACTCATGGGCGGAATGCATGTCAAGCTGCTGCCACAGGAGGTTAAAGAACATGCGGACTCCATTATGATAGGTGATGCCGAGGATAAGTGGGGTGAGATGCTCTATGACCTTGCACGGGGTGAGCTTAAGGAGATATATGAATGTGCTCCCGTGTGTGAGGTTCAGAAGGGCGTGATCACGAGACGTGATATTTATAAAGGCAAGAAATATATGCCGATCTCCCTTCTTCAGTTCAGCCGCGGCTGCAGATACAACTGTAAATACTGCGCAAGCAGCGTATATTTTGAAAGAAGGCATTTCACAAGGGATGTAAGTGAGGTTGTAAGAGAGATAAAGTCGCAGAAACGCAGACTGCTTTTCTTTGTGGATGATAATATAGTAGGCGATAAGGAAAAGGCCAAGGAGCTGTTTCGGGCACTTATACCTCTTAAGATATGGTGGGTAAGCCAGGGCAGTATCGATATGCTTGATGATGATGAGCTCATGCGGCTGATGGTTAAGAGCGGATGTCTGGGGCTTGTCATAGGATTTGAATCAATTAAACCCGAGAGTATCGAAAATATGCACAAGGGTGTAAACAGGAAATATGTTGACGATCATTACGCTAAGGCCATAGAAAAGCTCAGACATTACGGGCTTCAGACGTGGGCGGCGTTCACTATAGGTCATGATACGGATACGCTTGAATCCATAGAGGCAACTTACCGATTTGCAAGAAAGAACAAGTTCACCTTTGCCGCTTACAATATACTGATGCCGTATCCGAATACCGAACTGTATGAGCAGCTCAAGGCTGAGGGGCGGCTTCTGTATGACGGTAAATGGTGGCTTCATGAGGAATACAGGTTCAATTACGCGGCTTTTATTCCAAAGAATATGACTGCTCCCGAGCTGACGGAGGCGGGTTTTGAATGCAGGAAGAGGTTCAACAGTGTCTCTTCGATCCTGTACAGACTGTTTGAGCCGCGCACCAATATGCGCAATCCTGTACGTTTTTTAACTTATCTTATATACAATCCGGTATTTAAGAAGGAAGTGTTCGAGAAGCAGGGAATGACTTTCGGTTGTAAGGAGAAGGATGATGAAGGTTACATTCATACTTCCGGCAATAGGCAGGAAGAAGGGCGAGAAATATCTTAAATCATGGCTGATGGAGCCGCTTACCATAGCGGTAATGAACACTCTGCTCCCTGAGGGGATCGAGAGGGAATTTTATGATGACCGGATCGAGAGTATCAACTATGATACAGATTCGGATATCATACTTATCACCGTGGAAACCTACACGGCAAAGAGAGCGTACTATATTGCCGGGAAGTTCAGGGAGAGGGG
>JAEEHY010000004.1 GCA_016281085.1 Lachnospiraceae bacterium | reverse complement strand
TAAGATACCGGTATCCTCCATATCCAGTACAACATCTATAACGAACCTGTCTCCTGCAGGCTTTATCCTTACTTCCTTAAGCCTGCTGTCACCTGTGGATGGACCGAGGTTAAGCCTTGTCCTTGTCCCGGGAAGCTTAAGATACTTATCACCCTTGACAGTGCATATCTGGTTTGTAAGGACAGCTGTCTTAAGACCGTTTTCTCTGACATACCCCGGAAGCCTCGGCCTGCCGGTAAAGACTGAGGGATCACTCTTATATACCTTTACAGCTTCAAAGAAGGACCTATAGTCTCTGAGCAGTAACTTCAGTACCTGCTGGTTGGCCTGGGCGGGAAGAGCATAGTATGCCCTGTCCTTTGATATCTTAAGAACACGGTCTATGGCATTATATGACAGCCACCTGTTGTTTCTAAGATACTTGGTATCAGCCAGGATATCATTAACAAGCCTGTATACTTTCATCTGATTGTCATATAGCGGCTTCATGGCATTAAAAGAATCAACTGCTGTTGCGTACTGCCTTATCAGGAAGTTGGCACGGTTATACAGGGCAGCTGACTTTGCACACAGGTCTCTGCAGTATGGATACATACGGCTGTTCTTTTGTATATGGAACTGTCTTGTACGATACATGGTTGTATTTTGATCCTCCGTGTCTTATACTTTTATTATAGCACAAGAACTATCGAGTAGCAAACAAATGTTTGTTAAAGGTGTGATTTATGGATGAATACAACAGGGGTTCCCATTCCGTATATAAGCTCACATACCATATCATATTTGTCACCAAATACAGGAAGAGAGTTATCACGGATGAGATAGGTAACTTCATGAAGGATATGGCAGAATACCTTTGTAACCGGATGGACTGTACCCTTATAACTGCCGAGACGGATGAGGACCATATGCATCTGCTTGTATCGATGCCGCCTGACATAGCACCGGTAAAGCTTGTCAACATGGTCAAGACACAGCTTTCCAAGGAAGTGCGTGCCACTTATAGAGAGCACGTAGAGAAATATCTGTGGAAGGATTCTTTTTGGAGTGCCAGCTATTTCTGCGCCACTACAGGATCAGTCTCAATGGATACGGTCAAGTCATATATCGAAGGCCAACGCACAGACGAGCACAAGCGAAAATACGTCAGATCAGGTAAATACAAAAAAGCGATTCATCCCACGACCGACATGCGTCGGAAGGGGTTTTCTCGCTAGATAATTATAAAAAATGTAACTTATTTTGAGTTATATGGTCTGGAATTCTGTTTTGAGTGTTACGGATATGCCGCGATGTTCTGCACATCTCCTGATGATATAGACAGATTCACGATTGAAGAATTAAAAGCCATATGCAATCATGATGACTGTGATATATGCGGAAAAAAAGCCGGAAAAACTATAGCAGGACGAATGTATGTCCGTGATGGTATGATATGTACTGACTGCGTTAAGAAACTCAGACCATTCTATGCTATCGATCCCGATGAGAAGAAGGCAGCCGCCATAGTGAATGCTGTCGGTATGGCAGTCATAGCCGCAGCAGATCTTAATGTTACCCCGGAGACTGTTGAAGCCAATGATCCGCTTAAGATGGCAACGATCAGCGAATTAAAGGTAAAATATGAAAGCGAAATACAGGTAAAATGAGCAAAAAGGGGATAGCTTTTTCCCTCATCAGGGCAGGTCTATATACCTGCCTTTGTTTGTATTCCCCAAGTGCTAAAACATCTTGAAAAATCTGCCGATAATTATAATGAAGCATGTGTTGCATACGGATGCATTTGTGACATTTGTGTGGTATAATACGTTTGGACATTGTATTAAGATATACCCGATACAGACAAAACATATTAAGAGGGGATAAAAGAAGGGGAAGGTTACACGAACTGAAAACACATTGGTGGGTTACGGAATGGTAAGGGTGGTATTTAAATATATATTTGCACTTTTGATCGTCACACTGGCATGGTGTGATAAGTATCCTGAGCTCTTTATTTCAGTAAATGTATCTCCAAAGGATTTCTATCTGACTGACGTATACAGCGATATCAAAGGCCTTGTGGATGAATATGGCATAAAGCCGAGAAATCTCAGGATAGAAGTCACTGAGACCAGCATGATAAGGGAGACCGAAGAAAAGATGAAGATCCTGGATGAGTTCAGGAAGCTGGGTTTCATTGTTGAGATGGATGATTTTGGGAGCGGATACTCATCCCTTAACATGCTTAAGGACATGCCTGTTGACGTGTTAAAGATCGACATGAAGTTCCTTGATAAATCAAACGACGAGGACAAGGCTAACATAATAGTAAAGAATGTAATAAAGCTTTCAGAGGATCTGGGCATAGTGTCGCTTACCGAGGGTGTAGAGACCGGTGATCAGTTTGATATGCTGTTCAAAATGGGATGCATCCTCTTCCAGGGATACTATTTCTCGAAACCGGTTCCATTAGCAGACTTTGAAGCCATGCTTGGAGCGTCCGCAAAGATGGCAGCGGGGTAGTGCAGAATCAGCTATTCTTCACCTTTAGTAAGTATTGGGAGGGTTTATACTCGGATGCATTCTATCAGAACTAAATTTGCATTTCTAACGGTGAGCACCATCATCATTACCATAAGCATTGCAACGGCTATAGCACTGTTCTCCATAAAAAAACTCGGAAGAGATGATTCTGATCTGATGATCCATCTGACATGTACAACAGGCGCTCTGAATCTTGAGAATTATTTTAGCAGCGTTGAAAATTCCGTAAAGACAGTCGCAATGCTTGTCCAGGACAGTTTTGAAGACATGCCGTATGAAAACCTTGAGAATCAGGTAGAACACGCACGCAATCTTTTTGGAAGAGTTGCATATAATACGAACGGGGTTCTGACTTACTATTTCAGGATCGATCCGGAGTTATCCGAATCAGTAAAAGGATTTTGGTATACAAATCAGGATGGTGAGGGCTTCAAAGAACATGAGGTTACGGATATAACTCAGTATGATACAAACGACACGACAAAACTTGTATGGTTTACTGTTCCCAAAGCAACCGGGAATGGCGTCTGGCTCCCGCCGTATTATACTGAAAACCTGGATGTCCGGGTAATATCATATAATGTCCCGGTTTATTGGGAAGATCGGTTCGTCGGTGTTATCGGTATTGGAATAGATTACAAGATCTTGGCCTGGGAGGCAGAAAATATCAGGCTATATGAGAGCGGATACGCCTTTATCCTCGATGAAGACTCAAATGTAATATATCACCCGCAGATGGATGATTCTGTGAAAATAAACCTTGAGGTGTCTGCCGTAGACGAAACAGAAAGGGCTATTGGACGTAATCACATACAGTATAATTTTGAGGGCGTAGAGAAGGAAGCGGTATGGATCCCGCTTAGTAACGGAATGCGTCTATATGTGGCAGCGCCGCTTTCGGAGATAGATAAAAGCTGGCACAGTATGGTATGGCATATCCTTATTGCTGCCCTGATAATACTTCTTATCGTCAATTTCATTTCGATGAGCTTTGCAAACCGACTCACAAAGCCCCTTCATGAACTGACTGAAGCCGCGAAACATGCGGAATATGGTGATTATGATTTTGAGCTGGATTATGACAAGGATGACGAGGTCGGGATTCTTACGCGCACATTCAAAGAACTTACCTCTCATACAAAGGATCACATCGATGATCTGAATGAAAAGGTTTATATTGATGCGCTGACTTCCGTCCGGAATAAAAGAGGATACGGAGCATACATCCAGAAACTCCAAGATCAGATGGATGGCTGTGAAGGATCCTTACAGTTTGCTTTTGGGGTGTTTGACTGCAACAATCTCAAATTGATAAATGATTCTTATGGTCATGACAAGGGGGATGTGTATCTTGTAACAGCAAGTCAGTTTATATGCCGCATTTTTCAGCATAGTCCGGTGTTCCGCATAGGAGGTGACGAGTTTGCGGTAATACTCCAGTATGATGATTATAATAATATGAATGCCCTGCTCGATTCATTCAAGAATTCCAGCAGGGAAATTTGTGAATCTGTTGAGAATAAATGGGAACAGGTGAATGTAGCAATCGGTATTGCCATATATGATCCGGAAATTGATGCTTCTGTAATTGATGTAGCCAGGCGTGCCGACCAGCTTATGTATGAAAATAAGAGGCATAGGGAAAAAGAAGTCTCTGACTTTAGTTAGGCTTTTCAAGACCGGTTCCGTTAACCGATTTTGAAGAATGCTGGGATTTTTCGGTAAGATGGCAATGAGGTAACCGGAATGAATAACGACATAGAAAACAATGATTTTATAACATCCATAGTCAGGAGCTTTATCGGTGGAATATGTGTATTTGAGATTGACAGCAAAACGCGCAGGATTACGCCGGTTTTTCTTAATGATGGCCTGTACAGGATGATCGGTGCGGAACCGGAGATAGTGAACCGGATGTTCAGGGATATACGTTTGTCCATTATTCCCGATGACATGCCTGTATTTGAGCAGGGGATTACAGATATACTTGCCGACAACGGTTCCATCTGCTTTGAATTCCGGATAGCCAATTATGACGGAAATCTTATGTGGCTTCGGTTCCAGGGTAACCTGTATTCCCGGAGGGACACCATAAATACAGTATGTCTCGTGATCCTCGACTGCACGGAACAGAAGCTCATAGAAGAAGAACTGAAGCGGCAGTCTGACTATATGCACCTTCTGATCAATACAGATGTCACATTTGACTTTAACTGCAGGACTGATGTATGTATTTACCGTATGTTAGATTCCGATTCTCTGTCTCACGATTCAGTTGTAAATGGATACCTTGAACATATCCCCAATACCGGAATACACGAAGAGGATGCACCTGCCTTCGAAAATATGATAAAAAGCGCTATGATGCATGCACATCGGGACAATATTGAATTCCGGTCGGTTGGCATCATTAATCCAACGGACGAATACAGATGGTATCAGGCCAATATAGTCAGTATATTAGGTAAAGAAGGATATGTTTCCCATGTAATAGGGCATATAGTAGATATTCATGAGCAAAAGCTTAAGGAAATAGAGCTTAAGCTCCGGGCTGATCATGATGGATTAACAGGGCTTATGAATAAAAAGGCAACAGAAGAACTTATCAGCAGGCTGCTTGATAAAAACAGGGATGCAGGTGTATCTGGAGCGTTGATGATCCTCGATACGGATGATTTCAAACACGTTAATGATACTTATGGGCATAAAGCCGGAGACAGGGTTTTGTCAAAGATTGGCGAGATAATAAAACGCAATTTTAAGGGCATGGATGTAACCGGACGTATCGGTGGAGATGAGTTCATGGTTTATATGAACAATATCGAAGCATCTGATGCGTGCCGACTAGCAGGCAAGCTCGAAGATCAGATACAACACGCCTTCAATGATGAGGAATTCGCTGGTGAAATATCCATGTCTATAGGAATAGCAGCTTCTCCGATTCACGGGGATGTATTTGATCTATTGTATAAGAATGCTGACAG
>JAEEHY010000313.1 GCA_016281085.1 Lachnospiraceae bacterium | reverse complement strand
AGATTAATATGTACACTCATAAGCGGTAAGAAAGGCATAGAAGGTATGGCAGCATAAAGCATGTCCATACATTCTTCAAAGCAGCCCGTATTGGGCACTATACTTATGCTGTCAAGCCTGCCCTTAAGCATACATTCAAGCATTTCTGACGATGTGTTTTGGGTCAGTGCGTAATCATCCGCATGTATATCGATCATCATCCTATTCCTTACATAAACGTATATATGAGATAACGTTAACTATTCAGAACCCCATTCGCAAAGTCTTGCTTACGCAGATTACCTAAATATCGTATCCCATCTTTCCATCTAACTCTTCTATCTGCTTAAGCTTCTCTTCTTCGGTCTTATCCGCCCAATAAGTATTGTAAACAGGATATTTTTCCATATTTGCCTTATGCTTCTGCGTAAATTCTTCGATTGAGCATATGATCACAGCCGGGTTCCCCGAAACAACACAATTGTCGGGGATATCCCTGCGGACAACCGTATTGCATCCTATGACAACATTGTTTCCGATCTTTACATTCGGGAGTATGACGGAACCGTGTCCGATAAAAACATTGTCACCGATCTTTATCCTGCCTACCTTTGAGTAACCCGTGACCAGCTTGGTGCTTGCATCATGAGTGAGTATTGTCGAATGGGTGATTGTACAGTTATTACCGATTTCGATCAAATATCCGTGACCGTAATCAATGTCGTTTGAATACAATTGACAATTGTCACCTATCTTAACTCCCCGTCTGCGTAACTGATTAATGGATTCACCGTCAATCCCGAGAAGTGCTCTTATCTTAGTTTTTATACCAAGTCCCATTATTTCTCCTTTATCCGATCGATATCGGTCTTATTTATGATGTCTCATTACGATCATCCTTCAAATGATCATTTATTATGGCGCAATGACGTTATCAACTCATATATCGTTTGAACAGGAACAAAGCAGTTAAGCAGAAAACATCTGAGCAAAATCATATCCACCCTGTAAACATATGGATTTCCATTATAAAACCTCATATTTTTTCTGATATCACTCTTTAGCCTGGCCTGTTCCTCCCTGTATGCCCCCATCTTTCCGGAACGTTTCATCACCTGAAGAGTGGCAACATACCATGAGGCATGAAACCCATAGAACTGCTTAAGCAATTCAGGATATTTATCATTGATATATGAGGACATTTCCTCCATAACCCGGATGATATCCATATTTTCCTTACGGAATAGCAATTGAGTTGCGCTGTCATCTCTGTGTACATAATGATAACCTGCATAATCCAGACATACAACCCTATTGCAATTACCTACGGCACGGCTCAACATTTCCACATCTTCACCAACGATATATTTCTTATATCTCACACCTTCAAGCGCGGACTTACGGATCAGCTTGTTCCAACAGCCGGAGCCTATACGTCCTCCCATTTTAAAATATTCTTCAAAAGCTTCATGTCTGTTGTATTCGGCTGTTCCCGAACCGATACCGCATTTGACCGTATGATCAATAAATTCCTCATAATATCCGCAGCATACCATATCGGCTTTATATTCAGTCATTGCCTCAGACAGTCTGCTCAGCATATCCGGTTCGAAATAGTCATCAGCATCGCAGAAGGCTACCAATTCCCCTTTAATAGCATCAAGTGCCGTGTTTCTCGCCGCAGCCACACCCTCATTTTTTTTATGTACAACAACGATCCGGTCATCCTTCAACGCTCTGTCATCGCATATCTGTGCAGTACCGTCAGAAGAACCGTCATCAATAACCATCACTTCAATATTTGTATAAGTCTGTCCTGTTATTGAATCAAGACAGCGCGCTATATACTGTTCTACATTGTAGGCCGGCACTATTACACTGATCAAATCCATAAAGAAATCACTAACCCGTCCATTCTATTTATTTCCGCCACCGGATGAACAAGGTACTCACACCTCAAGTCCAAACAGCTTTACCCAATGACTGGCGCATATCAGGCGCCACGGCATATAATCCATACGTTTTACATTGCCCTCTATCCTGCCATACCACTCCATCACTTTATCTTTTCGAACCAATGGAGCAAGTGTTTCCGCTGCATCTTCTATCTCTTTTCTGAATACCTCCGGACTGTTGTTTATCCACTGATCCTCCGGAGTTACAAATCCGAGCTTGCTGTATCGCGTACGGATCTTTTCGGGAAGCACATCCTTTAATCCCTCTCGCACAACATACTTGGTTATCCCGTCCCTCAGCTTGTAATCAACCGGCATCTTAAATGCACATCCGGCAAGCCCCGGATCCATGAACGGAACCCTTGATTCGATTGAATGTGCCATTGAATTACGATCCTCATACCGAAGCAGCATTGACAGATTGCATTTAAGCTGATCCAGAATATACTGTCTGGAATCATTGGCAGGATACAGGTCGATCCCGTAAATGGTCTTCTTTATATCCTCAGGTTCAAACGGATATCCCTGTTTAAGGTAAAACAGATGTATCTTACCGAACTTCTGAAGTTTTCTTGGAAGAAACGCCGAAATCAAAGCTTCTATTATGATCTTGTTCGAATTTACATATTTCTCTGTAGACGCCCTGAGCTTCTTATATGCTTTCAGTTCCCGGAAAAACTTTCCGAATTTGAACTTCCTGAGATATTCCGCAAAGATCACGCTGTAATAGCCTGTATAACCGGCCAGCTGTTCATCTGCACCCTGTCCGTCAAGCATTACGGTAAGTCCCTGCTCCGCGGCTCCTTTGAAGACATTCCACTGCGCATACATCGACGTTGATGTAAAGGGTTCATCCATATGCCACAGCACATCATCAAGATCCTTTAGCACATCATTTCCCTGCGGAAAAATCTTATGTCCTTCGACAGCCGTATATTTAAGGACCTCATCGATATATTCCTGCTCATCATATCTTTTATCCTCAAAACACGAAGAAACAGATTCCTGCTTAACATCAAGATTATCATCCTTAATGATCCTGTCAGCCATACATACGATAGCAGAGCTGTCAAGTCCACCCGAAAGGCAATATCCTACAGGTACATCAGCCCTGAGCCTCAACCTCACGGATGCCTCGAAAGCTTTACGGAAGCCTGCAGCAGCTTCCTCGAAACTTTCATCACTCTGCGGAATATCCGCGATATCATAATACCGTT